>DASQVJ010000179.1:0-4784 GCA_035640835.1 Bryobacteraceae bacterium | reverse complement strand
ACGTTCGATCTGACAGGCCTTCCCCCGACACGTGAGGAACTCGCGGAGTATCTGGCGGATGAGTCGCCTGAGGCACAGAAGCGCGTGGTGGATCGCCTGCTCGCATCGCCGCACTATGGCGAAAGGTGGGCTCGTCACTGGCTCGATCTCGTTCGATTCTCGGAGACGAACGGGCACGAGTACGACAACGACAAGATGGCGCCGTGGCGCTATCGGGACTACGTCATTCGGGCGTTCAACCAGGACTTGCCATATGACCAGTTCGTACGCGAGCACATCGCGGGCGACCTGTTGGCGAAGCCGAGGCTTAGCCCTGACGGGACGATCACGGAGTCGCCCATTGGGACGGCGTTCTACTGGTTTGGCGAGGTGTTGAACAGCGCGACAGACTCCGTGAAATCGCGGGCTGATGAAGTGGACAATCAAATCGATGTGTTGGGCAAGGCGTTTCAGGGGCTGACGATTGCTTGTGCTCGCTGCCATGACCACAAGTTCGATCCGATCCCGACGCGTGACTACTACGCGCTGGCGGGTGTCCTACACAGCACGGATATGCGTGAAGCGGACGTAGACTCGCCGGCTCGTCGTGCAGAGATTCGAGCGATCAGCAGCAAGCTCATGCATCCGGCGCCGCTGCCTCGAGCGGTGGTGCATCATCGGGCAGAGGATCAGGTACATCATCGGTTTGCAGACGGCTTTGGAGAGTGGCGTACGGCGGGTGAGGCGTTTGGCTCGGGACCGGTGGGCGCGGCAGCATCGTCTCTTGCCGCGGGGTCGCCGTCGTTCGTGGGGACGCTCACGTCACCGAAGGTGCGGCTCGGCGAGAAGCAATATCTGCATGTCCGGCTCGCCGGGAGAGGTGGCGACGCCAAGTTGAAGGAGCGCGGCCTGGTCCGATTCACGAGTGTTTGCGATGGCTACAAGGGGCAGCACATTGCTCCTGAAAGCACGACTCCGTACTGGAAGACGCTGACGCTGATTTTCGAACGTAATCGCGTTTGCTATTACGAGCTGGTCGATTTGAGCCCGGACGGCTATCTCGAGGTGTATGAGATGGTCTTCTCGGATTCGAAGACGCCGCCTCCCACAGATCGGGCTGAGGCTAAAAGTCCTGAGCTGCCTCGTGCAGAGGTACCTACGTCGGCTTTCACGATGGTCGCGTCCGATTACCAGCCGCACAACGTTAAGGTTCATCTGCGCGGGAGTCACCTGCAGCTTGGCGATGAGGTGCCGCGGGGATTCCTGAAGATCGCGGGTTGGAACGGCAACGTCAGTGATGGAAGCGGGCGGCTACAAGTGGCGGAGACGATCGCGAGCAGCTCGAATCCGCTGACGGCGCGGGTGATGGTGAATCGAATCTGGCGGCATCACTTCGGCAAAGGTCTCGTGCGCTCGACCGACAACTTCGGGGCCACGGGCGACGCTCCGACGCATCCGGAGCTGCTCGACTATCTGGCGACGCGCTTCGTTGAGAGCGGCTGGTCCGTCAAGAGTATGCATCGGACGTTGGTGTTGAGCAGCACGTATTCGATGTCGAGTGCCCCGTCCGATTTGTCGAAGTCGCAGGATCCGGACAACAAATTTTTGCAGCACATGCCGGTTCGGCGGCTGGAAGGCGAGGCGATTCGTGATGCGTTGCTGGCCGTTTCAGGCAAGCTCGATAAGACGATGTATGGGCCAAGTGTGCCGCCACACATCAGCAGCTATCAGGAGGGTCGAGGCAAGCCGGCATCCGGACCTCTCGACGGGAATGGTCGTCGGAGTCTGTACATTCAGGTAAGACGGAACTTCCTCACGCCGATGTTCCTCGCGTTCGACTATCCGCTGCCGATCAGCACGATCGGCGCTCGCAGCACGTCCACGGTGCCCTCGCAGGCATTATTGATGATGAACAACGAATTGGTGATGAAGACTGCACGTGACTGGGCCACAGAAAGCCGGAAGAATGCAGACGATCCACGAACGCGTCTCAGTCACATGTATGAGCAGGCATTCGGAAGGATGCCGGACAACCTTGAATCGGAGGAGCTGCTGGCGTTTGCGAGCAAGCAGGCCGAGCGATATCGAGCGTTGGAGGACCCTCCGGCGGATCCAGAAGAAGCGGCTTGGACGGATGTTGCGCATGTCCTGTTTAATTCACCGGAGTTTGTGTATCTCAAATGAGCTTGCATCGATCGAAACCGCAGCTTAGCCGCCGCGAGATGCTGTGCCGTTGCGCGAATGGGTTCGGCGGCCTTGCACTCGCATCGTTGCTTGCAGAAGCGCAGGGCGCGCCGGCGCCGCACTTCCCTGCCAAAGCGAAGTCCGTCATCTTCCTGTTTATGGACGGCGGCCCATCGCAGATGGACACATTCGATCCGAAGCCGAGGCTGCGTGCGGATCATGGCAAGACCTTGCCGTTCAAGCCTCCAACTACGGTCTTCAACATCAGCGACAAGATTCTGGGATCGCCGTTCGACTTCGCCCGGCACGGTCAATCGGGCGCGCATGTCAGCGACTTGTTCCCACATGTGGCAAAGATGGTGGATGAGCTCACCATTATTCGCTCGATGGTGTCGGACCACTCCGAGCACACGGCTGCCAACTACTTCATGCATTCGGGTTCGGGCTTTCAAGGGCGTCCCAGCATGGGAGGTTGGCTCGTCTATGGGCTCGGGAGCGAATGCAAGAACCTCCCGGGATTCCTCGTGCTCGAGAGCGGGCTGATTCCCCCCGGCGGCATGGATCTGTTTGGCAGCGGCTTTCTTCCGGCGACGTATCAAGGCACGATCTTCCGGAAAGGAAATCATCCGGTCGCCGATCTGCAGCCTCGAGAAGCTTCGCCGGAGCTGCAACAAGCGAAGCTGCGAGTATTGAGCCGCCTGAGCCAGGGCGTGAAGGAACGCTTCTACAACTCGAGCGAGGTGGAAGCCACGATCCAAAACTACGAGCTGGCCTTCCGAATGCAATCGGAGGTGCCACAGTTGGTTGACCTGTCAGGCGAGAGCGAGGCGACCAGGCGGCTCTACGGCCTCGATGAACGCGATAGCGAGGAGTTCGGGCGGCAATGCCTGCTAGCTCGACGTCTGGTGGAACGAGGCGTGCGGTTTGTTGAGCTGCTGCCTCCGTTCCGCAAGGGCGTCGATCGCTGGGATCAGCACTCGAGCCTGGAAGACGGGCATCGCACGAATGCGAGGGCCGTCGATAAGCCGATTGCGGGCTTGCTGCGTGATCTCAAGAGTCGTGGGCTGTTGGACGAAACGATTGTGCTGTGGGGCGGCGAGTTCGGTCGCACACCTTGCGCTCAGATGGGTCGCGAAGGCTTTACCAAGTCCGTTGGCCGTGATCACAATCCTTTCGGCTTCACGATGTGGATCGCCGGTGGAGGCTTCCGACCAGGCATCGCGTATGGCTCAACCGACGAATTCGGCTACTACGCGACCGAGAACAAGGTTCACGTGCACGACCTGCACGCAACCATCCTGCATCAGCTCGGCCTTGATCATAAGAGGCTGACCTACCGATTCGGCGGTCGCGACATGCGCCTCACCGATGTTCACGGCGAGGTCATCAAGGGGCTGCTCGCCTAAGGCTCGACCGCTTCCCAAGGCGAGTGCAGATGTACGGGCTCAGCCGCTTTGCGGGCGCGCAAGTTGAGCATCTCGACAAAGACGGAGAAAGCCATCGCAAAGTAGATGTAGCCCTTTGGAATGTGCTGCTCGAAGCTTTCTGCGATCAGTGACACGCCGATGAGCAGGAGGAAGCTCAGCGCCAGCATCTTGATGGTTGGGTGTCGCTCAACGAAGCTCGACACGGGTCCGGCCGCGAACATCATGAAGCCGACAGCGAGGACAATCGCGGTCACCATGACACCGATGTGCTCCGCCATACCGACGGCGGTGATTACGGAGTCCAGCGAGAACACGATGTCGAGGAGTGCGACCTGAACCAGCACACCAGTGAATGTCACGTTGCCGCGAACCTGGTGATGCGAAGCTTCACCTTCGAGGCGCTCGTGGATCTCTCGAGTGCTCTTCCAAAGGAGGAAGAGGCCACCAACGAGGA
Source organism: Bryobacteraceae bacterium (assembly GCA_035640835.1). Lineage (GTDB taxonomy): Bacteria > Acidobacteriota > Terriglobia > Bryobacterales > Bryobacteraceae > DASQVJ01. The sequence continues at coordinate 740 of DASQVJ010000179.1, read as the reverse complement.
GGATTAAGTCACGTCCAGAGATCTCTTGGCCAAAAACGCTGAAAAGGGGCGAGGTCAGCCGCATAATCCAGGCAATCGAAAGCAGCAGGAGGATTCGAGTGCCCATCGCGAAAGCCAATCCGAGGGTTCGGGCACGCGGCTGCTGCTCGGGTGGCAGCTTGCCCGAAAGGATGCTTATGAAGATGATGTTGTCGATTCCAAGTACGATCTCGAGCACTGTCAGAGTAACAAGCGCGATCCATGCCTCAGGGCTTTGTAGCCAATCCATCGCAACTGTGATGACTTGGGGCCAGATTTTGTTTCTTTAGAACAGATCCCAGGGCCTCAGCTGGTGCTCGTGTTGCTCCATGTCGACACGCCCTTCCCGAAATGTTACGCCTTCGGCAAGCAGCAACTCCCGTTGAATCTGCTCGTGCTCGCCGCGAGTTCGAATCACTCCGCCCGCGCCGACGACGCGCTGCCAATGTAAACGGTCTCCTTCGCGGTTGAGGAGCTGGACCACTTGCCGATGGTAGCCGGGGTAACCTGCAGCCGCTGCGACCTTGGCGTAGGTGGAGACCTTGCCTCGAGGGATGGAGAGAAGCACTCGACGCATCGACTCCTCGCGCTCGGAGCTCGGTCGAGTGCGCCGGGTGTAGCGGCGGAAGCTGTGGTCCGTCGTGGATTTGCCGCGCGGCATTGGCTGCTCCTACCTAGGATACAGAGACGGTGAGTGCCGGACTCACACTCAACGCGTCGGA
>DASQVJ010000178.1:0-3184 GCA_035640835.1 Bryobacteraceae bacterium | reverse complement strand
TCCGAGTAGCGCAGTGTGGCATAGGCCGTCCGGCTCGCAAGGCGGGTGTTCTCGCCGAGGTCCCTTTCGCGGCGAGAAGTCTGCGCCCCTTCTGCATCGCGCTTGGTAATCAGGCGCGTTTTTTCGCCCGCACCGAGCTCCTCGCGGGGCTCCGTTCCCAGTTCCGAATAGATCTCGATATCTCCCCGGGTCAATCTGCCCTCGACATCGGGATGCAACTCGATGACCCAGCCACCTGCTGTCTTATATTCGAGCTTCTGACCAGGGTCGAGTCCCAGCATTCTCATGAACTTGGCAGGAGCAGCCTCGCGATTCCACGTCTCGAGTCTTTCTTCCAGCGCTCGCTGAGCTTCCTCTCGAACGGTTCGCAGCACAGGCCGGAGCATGTCGTAATCATCCTGGTGGAAATAAAGGTGGAAGATGCAGGGCGAAAGCACCGTAAAGCGTAGCTTGAATAAGCCTTGCTCCTGATTCCTCAACAGCTCGCTGATGATGTCATCGCCGGTGATCTGTCGCGTGGATGCGGATGTGTCGGGCATCGTGGGGGACGGGGTTCTCCTTCATCGTAAGTCAACGAACTCGGCGCAGGACCACCTGCGAAGAGTTGCATCGATCGCGAACGTCTGCGCCACATGCACGCGGGCGGAGGCTTCGGTCGAGGCAGATTTGCACTTCGCGCAAATATCGGCTGTTACAGGACAGGACGATCCCGTCCGGCGGGATGTTTCGGTTAGCTTGCAAGAACTCTCGCTCGATTTCGGCAGGCGTAGTGACCAGGTCGCGTGTCAGACTCACGTAGCGCCCCGGAATTCGAATGGAATTGTATGCTTTCCGCACAGTGCCGAAGTATGTGTCTGGATTACCGCCACTGCAAGTCCCATGACGTTTCCACTCGTGGCGGATGAGATCGCGGCTTGGCATGATGTCGAGCATTCGCGAAATCAGCGCATCCGGAAGATTCGCCGGGTTGGCGCAGAACTGCGGCCACCCGCGATCGTACTGTGGCCATAAACCGTGCACGATGAAAGCGAAAGGTCGTGCCCCGCACTGCTCGGAATCGTTGCGGCCAGCCGTGGCACAGTGTTCGGGCGACCATGAGAGCGCCAGGAGATAGTAATCGAAAGCTCCCGGCTGGCCGCGCGACTCGTCCCGTCTCTGACCTCGAAGCGGGAGATCGACGAGCAGAGCTCCAATCAAAATCATTACGGCAAGAGTTCGCGGCATGAGGGAACTTTAGCCTATTCAGGCGGTCGTGCAAAATAGAGTGTTCATGACAAAAAGCAAACGGATGGCGGCTTGAGCTTTCTTCGGCAAAGCTTGGCGATCGCCAGCAAAGACCTACAAATGGAGCTCCGAAGCAAGGAGACTGTGAACGCAGCACTCTCGTTTTCGCTTGTCATTTTGCTTCTTTTTAGCTTTGCCTTCGATCCCACGGCCGAGGAAACCCGCCTCCTCGCGGGAGGCCTGTTATGGCTCGCCTTCGCGTTCGCAGGAGCTCTCATTTTGAATCGCAGTTTTGCACGCGAACTTCCAAACGACTGTCTCGATGCGCTGATTGTCTCGCCCGTCTCGGGGCCGGCGCTGTTCGCAGGCAAAGCGTTTGCAAACTTTTGCATGCTCCTTGTGGTGGAGGCAATCTCGCTTCCGATCTTCGGTATCTTCTATAACGTCACCTGGACGCGCTTTCCGCTGCAACTTGCCGAGGTGGTTGCCCTCGCGACCTGGGGACTGACGGTGGTCGGGACTGTGTTCAGCGCCCTAACCGTCAACCTCCGCCTGCGTGAGTTGATGCTTCCGATGCTCGTCTACCCGATCAGCATTCCCGTTTTGATGTCGGCCATGCGACTCACGAACGTATTGATCAGTGGGGAAGGAATTGCCGCCGACGACTGGATTTGGTTTCGGCTATTGATCGGGTTTGATATCATCTTCACGGCCTTAGCCGTTTCAACCGTAGATTCCATTTTGGTGGGTTGATTATGCGACAGAAGCTGCTTGCTGTATTGGGCATCGTCGCGGGTCTGTTCTTGATCCGCAATCTGTATATCATTCTTCTGCAGCTGCCGGATGAGGCGGCGCAAGGTCCCATTTACCGAATCTTCTTCTATCACCTGGCGGGCTGGTTCACTTCGTTTCTAGCCTACGGCATCGCTGCGGCCGCGAGTGTTTATTACCTGGCGAAACGCGACTTGCGGGCTGATGCGGTAGCCGTCTCCGCCATCGAGATTGGACTCGCCTTCACAGCCGTAGGCATGGTGACCGGTACGATTTGGGCTCGGATCATCTGGGGCATCTGGTGGACCTGGGATCCGCGTCTGACGTGGGCGCTGATCTGCATGCTGATGTACGCGGGCTACCTGATGCTGCGCGGTGCGATTACGGAGCCTAGTGAGCGAGCGCGATTGAGCGCAGTGGTTGCGCTCTTCTCCTTCGTGACGGTGGTAATCACCTATAAAGCAATCGACTGGTGGCGAACCCAGCATCCCGGCGCTGTTCTCAGCTTCCGAACCGGTGGCGGAAGGATCGACCCGGCGATGGAATCGATGATCTTTCAAAATTTTCTTGCCCTATTGATGCTGGCCACGGTCGCCTTCTTTGTTCGCATGAGGCAGGAACAGATGCAGCGAGCGATCGACGCACTTCGACGTCGCGCGCATAGCTACTGACGACCGAATGGATACCCGCAATCTAGCGTTCATGTTTTATGGCCTTGCCGCGGCTCTCGCGGTCATCGCCGCACTCGTTGTGTCGCTCGTTCTTCGCGAGCAACGGCTCCAAAAGCAATTGGAGAGCCTGGCCCGCATGATCGAGGATAAGGAGACCAAAGGATGAATCGACGAAGTTGGTTGAGGACGTTGACTGGCGCTTCGTTCGCCGGCCTGATGACGAAGCGCGAAGCCGCCGCGCAGCAGAATGTGGCAAAGGCCGTTCGCGGTCTCCCGTCACCGAAGATCAAGGACGTGAAAGCGATCGCCACCTCCCCTGCGGGTCTGCGCCTTGTGGTGGTGAAGATCACCACCGATCAGGACGGTCTTTATGGATATGGCTGCGCGACATACACGCAACGCGCCGACCTCGTGGTCGAGGCCGTGAATCGTTACGCGAAGCCATTCCTGGTCGGCAAACCGGCAGATCGAATCGACGACACATGGCAGGCTCTGTACAACAGCTCGTATTGGCGTAA
>DASQVJ010000177.1:0-4615 GCA_035640835.1 Bryobacteraceae bacterium | reverse complement strand
ATAACCCGCTTTCGCCAGCTGTTCGAGAATCACGGGCTCCGCACCCTGCTGGTACCGATCATCGACGGTCAGGTTCTTAGCGGCATTCCGTTCCAGCACTGCACCGCAACCTTCCCCATCCGAATCTCCTCGAATCTCGGTCAGCAACGCCCTGGTCTGTTCCGGCGTCGGCAACAGCTTGCCATAAACCGCGTCGATAGCGGCCTTATGACCTTCACGCAACCAATCATCAAGGGTTCCCTGCTGCAGGATTTTGCGGCCGCCGCGATACGCGAGGTCGACACGTTCGGCCATTGCGCTTGCGGTGGAATAGGGCTGCATGAATCGTCGTAGCAATTCGGTGTCCCAGACGCTGTGCAGATTGGGACTGTAGGAGCGCTTCTCGGGGTTGTTGGGCGCGGTCCGACGCTCAAAGAAACCGATTGGCACACAGTTTCCGCCAGCATCGTCATTCGTGCTGGTATGCAGCGGCTGATGCATATCGCCAACGAAGTGGATGACGTAACGAAGCGCTTCCACCCGCTCCTCCGTGAGTTCGCCGCTCGCCTTTAGTTTCGCTAACTGTTCTCGAATGGCTCGCGTCACGCAGCCTTTTTCAGGACAGAACTTGGATGGATTCTCGCCCGATTCCGTGATCGGGATGTCCTGGTAATGCCAAGGCGCCGTCTCTCGACGTGTGTTGCGAATATCGTCCGCCCACAGCGCCGCATCGGCAATCGCCACGCTTCTGGGCTCGCAGTCGAAGTTTGGATTCGGAGTGTACGGGAACTTCTTCAGCAGGGTTACAACCGTGTTCCGAGCCTTACTGTTCAGGTATTTTTGGGCAATGAGCGCGACTGTTTTATGACCTTCGCAGCCCCACGCAAACGCAGGACTGCCCGAGGCAAACAAAAGAGAGCAAGCAAAAATGAGGCGGTTCAAGCCGCAGTATAGCGTGAGAGCCGGCTAGCGGCCAACGATTCCTTGGATAGCTTCAAGCTCTCGTCCTGCTTCCGACCAACGACCTTGAGCGGCGAGTTCCCGATAACGACGGAGGTGAGTGCGCACCTCGTTCAGTCGCGCGTCGGCGGCCGCTGTTGTGGGAGGTTGTCCTTCGGTGGCCGCTGCCATAGAATTGCCGTCCGCTTCGCTTGCCCTGGGAGGCTGTGTAGAGGTCACGTCCGTCGTCCTCGGTGGGGTTCCGGTTTGCCCTACGGACGCCAGATCCGCGATGGCTTGATCATATGTGTCTCGATAGATGATGCGATTGCCCATGGCGAGAACGACCTTTTTGAGCTGCGGCATCCGCGCCTGCTGTGACTGGATGTAGATGGGCTCGACGTATAGAAACGTGTTCTCGATCGGTAGCAGCAGCATCTGTCCCCGAATGACGTTCGACCCTTGCTGATTCCAGAGCGACAGATCTTTTGAGATGACTTCATCAGAGTCGATGCGAGCATCAATCTGCAGCGGTCCGTATATCAGGCTTTGCTTGGAAAGCTGGAGAACGACCGTCTCGCCAAGATTTTCACCATCGCAACGCGCGACCATCAAGCCGATAAGGTTGTCCTTGCTACGCGGAGTGAATGCTTGCGAGAGCACGTATTCGGGTCGCGATTCGCCTGGCAATTGCATCACGAGGTACGTCGGTTCCAAGGGCTGCGGTTCTGCACCTTGCCCAGCCGAACGCCGGGCGAGATCCCAGACATCTTCGCGATTGTAGTAAGACTCCGCATTCGTCATGTGATACGTCCGATAGCTTTCAGCTTGCGCTCGGAAGAGACCCTCGGGATATCGAACGTGGGAGCGAAGATCGGTGGGCATCTGCGACGCATCGACGAACAGCGCCGGCAGGACCGCGCGCCACGCGCGGAGGATCGGATCGGACTCATCGAAAATGTACAGGCGCAGCGTGCCATCGAACGCGTCCACAGTAGCCTTCACCGAGTTCCTGATGTAGTTGACTCGAGAGCCGTCTCGAAGGCGCACAGGCCGCGAGTACGGGTGTCGATCCGAAGCAGTATACCCATCCATCATCCAAACCTGCCGGCCATCAGCCGTTAGAACGATATACGGATCCGTGTCCCACTCAATAAAGCCTGCGACCTTCTCTAACCGGTTGCGGACTCCCCGATGGATCATCATGCGGCTCTCGTTTGTGAAATAGTTCGTGAAGAGCACGTTCCAGTTGCCGTCGTACAACGCTGCCGCAAGCCGCATGAGTGGCAGGCCCATGGAGATTCCCCCGTGGCCTTCGTACCGCGTGTGCACGTTCTCAGCTCCTGACGGATAATTAAACTCCGGCTGGTTTGTGCGAACGTACACCGGCTCGTGGATTTGCTCGCCGTAATAGATTTCGGGACGCGTCAGCTTCAGATCGGGTGTGTTGATCTTCGGCGGAGCATCCTGGATGTACAACACCGGGTAGCCCGTACGTTCAATTTTGTTTGCATCCGCCACCACCAGACCGTATCCGTGTGTGTAGACGAAATGCGTATTGATCCAGTTGGCACGCGTGTCGGAAAGCTGCCGAATGTCGATCTCACGTGGCGCCAGCATGACTTGCCTCAATCCATTCGTGAGGGTGTAGCGATCGACATCCGTGTCTCTGAAGACGTAATACTGTCGGAGTGCCTGGATCTGCGTGATGGTGTCGTGAAACGCGCGCCAATCCCAAAGCCGGACGTTCTCGAGTTGTGTCCGGTGCATCGCCGGATCAATTCGAGCCTCGAGTTGGGCCGGATACTCGATCGATCGCACGTTCTGCTGTAGACCGAACGCGCTCCGGGTAGCCCCGAGATGCCTCTCGATATATGGCTTCTGCAGAGCGAGCTCGTTTGGCTTCACATACACGCCGGAAATTAACGAAACAATCAAACCCTGAACGAGAAAGATTCCAAGCGGAAGCAGCAACCAGGCAATTCGTCGACGCCATATGGCGATGACCGCAAGCAGAACGGTAGCCATCAGGAGATACTGCAGCGGCAATCGCAAGTGCTCATCCACCCAATCCATGCCGACCAGAAGCTCGCCGTGGTTTGTAAGGAGCAGGTCGTACCGGTTGAGGAAGAAGCGAATCGAAATGGCTACGAGCGCAATCGTCAGCAAAGTGCGAAGCAGCGGCGAGAGAAAAGCATCGCGCAGCATGTCGAACTCGAGCACGACTTCACCCCGCCGGTCGGCGTACGTGGCGAACTCCGATTGCAGGAACCAAAACCGATTCGCGACCAGGTACACCAAAGCGCCCGCCAGGCTGAAAGCGAGCACGTATGCTGTGACGGCCAAGTAGAACGGAACGTGAAAGAAGTGAAACGAAAGATTCGCACCGAAAACGGGATCTGTCCAAGTTCCCGCATCCCCGGCAGCTCTCGATCCGAGATACAGCATCACTGTCTCCGGATCTAGTGTCGAGGCGCTGACAACCAGAGACAGCAGGAACAGGGCAATCGTGCTGACGTATGCGTAGAACCGATGCTCTGCCAGGCCGGTGCCCGCCGCCTTGAGGCCTCTAGCGTGCACCAGCCACAACGTCACAAAGCCGGCTAGAGCTCCGACGAGCAGCGGCGCGATCCCATACAGCAGCCTCGTTGTCCAGGTAGTCAGCTGCCCGACTTCGCTCCACCACTGGTAATCGATGTAGAAAGTGGCGAGCGTCCGCGCACTCAGGAACAGGATGATCAGCGCGATGATCAGATACATCAACGGAGACTGATTCCCGCGAGTCGGCAACGACCGGGTGGCCATGACCAATACTGCGCTCGAAACCGAGTGCTAGTCAAATTGACGATCGTGACGCCACACAATGCGTCCGTTCACAATCGTGGCGAGCGGACCACCCTCGAAGGTCTTGCCGTCGAAAGGTGAGTTTCGGCTTCGGGAGCACGACTTGTTCACGTCGTAAGTCCACTCCAGGTCAGGTGAGAACACGGTAATGTCCGCCGGCCCTCCGACCTGTAAGTTGCCTTTCTCGAGCTTGAGTACACGAGCCGGAGCCGCTGTGTACATCTCGACGAGGCGCATCAAGCTGATCCTGCCGGTGTGGACCAGACGTTCCAGACTGATCCCGATCGCGGTTTCGAGGCCGGTGATTCCGAACGGACAGCGCTCGAACTCCTGCATCTTCTCGCTTCCGGGATGAGGCGCATGATCCGTAGCCAAAACATCAATCGCGCCCGTCGCAATTCCTTCGGTAACTGCCTCAATGTCGCACGTCGACCGAAGCGGTGGCTTCATTTTGTAGTTCGAGTCGTACGGCTGAATGTCCTTGTCCGCCAGCGCAAAATGATGCGGCGTCGCTTCCGCTGTAACTTGCAGGCCTCGACTTTTGGCGAACGCAACCATCTCAACCGCGTGTTTGGTGGAGAGATGCGCTACATGAAAGCGAGCTCCGGTGAGTTGTGCGAGCAGAATGTCGCGGGCCACCATCACGTCTTCCGACGCCGAAGGGATCCCGCGAAGCCCGAGCCTCAGCGAGACCTCGCCTTCATGCATGTCGCCATCAGCAGTCAGATTCAAATCCTCGCAATGATCGATCACGGGCAGATCGAATGCAGTCGCGGTCTCCATGGCACGACGCATCACGCGGGCGTTCATCACCGGCCGGCCATCGTCCGAGATCGCCACAATACCCGCAGAC
>DASQVJ010000176.1:0-5970 GCA_035640835.1 Bryobacteraceae bacterium | reverse complement strand
GCTCGGCCAATGCCTTCATGTGCTCGGGATTGGCGCGCATTGCGAGGACGCCCGCCGCGACGCGAGGGTGAATCGTTTTCACCCGGCCATCCAGCATCTCGGGAAAGCCGGTCAGGTCGGACACATCGCGGACGTTGAGTCCGGCTTCGCGCAGAATCTTCGCGGTGCCGCCAGTGGAAATGAGTTCGATGCCGAGTTGCGAGAGGCCGCGGGCAAACTCGACGACACCGGTCTTGTCGGTGACGCTCAAAAGAGCGCGTTCCATTCTTGCCATTGGAAACCATCATTTTGGCATGAGCTGAGCGACCCCGTCGCTATAATCGGGACGTGTCCTATCGAGTCTCGCTGATTCCTGGTGATGGTATTGGTCCTGAAGTGGCTGACGCAGCTGTTCGCGTGCTAGATGCCACAGGTGTGAAGTTCGATTGGGAGCGTGTTGAGCTCTCGTCCGAGGTGATTCTGAAGTCCGGGCAGTCGTTGCCCACGCATGTGATCGAATCACTCGAGAGCACGAAGCTGGGCCTCAAGGGTCCGGTGACTACGCCGGTTGGAGGAGGGTTTCAGAGTGTCAACGTGGCGATTCGAAAACGTTTCGACCTGTTCGCCAACGTTCGGCCGGTTCGCACGTTGCCCGGCGTGAAGACGCGCTTCATGGACGTAAAGATCGATATGGTGATCTTTCGCGAGAACACTGAAGATTTGTACTCGGGGCTCGAGCATGAGGTGGTTAAGGACGTGGTCGAGAGCCTGAAGATCATCACTCGCACGGCGTCCATACGCATTGCGCAATACGCGTTCAACTACTCGAAGACGAATTCCAGGAAGAAAGTCACGGCAGTGCATAAGGCCAACATCATGAAATTGAGCGATGGTCTTTTCCTTCGCTGCTGTCGAGAAGTGGCTGCGCTCTATCCCGAGATCGAGTACCGCGATCTGATCGTGGACAATGCGTCAATGCAACTCGTGATGCGTCCCGAAACATTTGACGTGCTTTTGTTGCCGAACCTTTATGGCGACATCGTGTCTGATCTGGCCGCTGGGCTCGTTGGAGGGCTGGGCATCGTGCCGGGAGCCAACATGGGCGAGAGTTGCGCAGTGTTTGAAGCTGTGCACGGCAGCGCGCCAGATATCGCAGGCAAGGGCGTAGCGAATCCGACGGCGTTGATGCTCTCCGGAGTCATGCTGCTGCGGCATCTCGGGGAGATCGATGCGGCTGATCGGATGCAGGATGCGATTGAGTCCGTCTATGAGGAGAAGCAGACTTTGACGCCGGATGTTGGCGGGAATGCGAGCACTTCGGCGTTCACGGATGCTGTCGTCGCGAAGCTCTCGTAAAGCAAAAAAGGGCCGGTGACGAGCCGGCCCCTTTGTTGAAATGACTCGTACTTGAGGCTAGAGACCCTTGTTGCCCACGAACTCGATCAGGTCGAGGACGCGCTTCGAATAACCCCACTCGTTGTCGTACCAGCTGACGACCTTCACCAGGTTGCCGTCGAGCACCTTCGTTAGAAGCGAGTCAACGATCGAGCTGTGCGGGTTCTGCAGCATGTCGGTGGAGACCACGGGGTCCTCCGTGTAGCTGAGGATGCCCTTGAGCGGCCCCTGGGATGCCTCCTTCAATGCACAGTTGACCTCGTCCGTGGTGACCGGGCGGGACGTCACAAACACAAAGTCAACCACCGAAACGTTGGGAGTCGGCACGCGCATGGAATAGCCGTCGAGCTTGCCTTTCAACTCGGGCATCACGAGACCGATTGCCTTGGCGGCGCCGGTCGACGTCGGGATCATGTTGATGGCGGCAGCACGCGCCCGGCGCAGGTCCTTGTGTGGGAAGTCGAGCGTCGGCTGATCGTTGGTGTAGCTGTGGATCGTGGTCATCGACCCTTTGGTGATGCCGAAAGCATTGTGCATGACCTTCACAACCGGTGCCAGGCAGTTGGTGGTGCAGGAAGCGTTGGAGATGATGTTGTGATTCGAGGGATCGTACTTGTCCTCGTTCACGCCCAACACAATCGTGATGTCCTCATCCGTGGCAGGCGCCGAGATGATGACCTTCTTGACGCTGCCCCGAAGGTGTTTGCGCGCGTCGGCCGCCTTGGTGAACTTGCCCGTCGATTCCACGACCACATCCACGCCAAGCGAGGGCCAATCGATCTCTGCCGGATCCTTGATCGCAAAGACCTTGATGACATCGTCGCCAACGCGAATCGCGCCGTCATCCGCCTTGACCGTCTGTTCCAAACGACCAAGCACGGAATCGTACTTCAACAGGTGCGCCAGAGTCTTCGTATCGGTCAGGTCATTGGCAGCAACGAACTCGATATTCGGGTTGTCGATGCCAGCCCTTACTACGTTTCGGCCGATTCGACCAAAGCCGTTGATGCCTACTTTTATTGCCATCTAGAGAGCATTTCTCCTTGGGATATTGGATAACTCCAGGATAACCTGCGGCTCGGATTCGACACCCCGCGGTTCGTGCGACATTGTTTCAATCAGGAGTTGAGAACGTTTCCGAAGGCGAATGCAGCGGTGAGTCAGCGCACGATGGTGCGGGCAGGCTGATTCGTGAGGACCCGCTTCTCGCCTTTCGGCGACATGATCTCGATGCGGTCGATGATCTTTGCGGTTCCGATGCCGAAGTGCAGACGCGAGTCGTGTTGACTCAAGTAGCTTGAGCCCGCACGAACTTCATTGACCTGCTGGAGTCCACCGGCAGTCAGCGTTACCTTGGAGCCGATCGGCAGATCGAAGAGAATCCAGTTTCCTGCCGCGCGTGTTGGCATTCGCCAGAGTGATGGCGCCTCGTTCTGATTGTTGATGACCACTTCGAGCGAGCCGTCGTTGTCCAGGTCACCGACGGCCAAGCCTCGGGCTGAGTGCACTTCGCTCGGCGCAGCGACTTCGGTGAATCGTGCTCCGACATTGCGATAGACAATGGCGCGCTGGCGGTAATCGCCGGATTCCGGAAATACGTGTCCGTTCACTTGAACGAGATCGGAACGGCCGTCGTTATCGAAGTCGACAAAGGCGGTGCCCCATCCGACATACTTCGTCTTCGCCGCAAGACCAGCGGCCGTCGTGGTCTCGTCAAATGTGCCGTCGCCGCGATTGCTGTACAGCGTGACTCGCTCGTCTGAGAAGTTGGTGCGAAACAGATCGATATCACCGTCATTGTCGTAGTCCGCAGCGGCCACGCCCATCCCTGAGAGCGCCTTGCCGTTCTCGTCGAGAGCCACGCCGCGCAGCAGTCCTTCTTCACGGAAGGTTCCATTGCGTTGATTCATGTACAGAAGACTCGGAGTCTGATCGCAGGCGACGTACAGATCCGGCCAGCCGTCACCGTCGACGTCGGTTGCGAGGGCACCCAGGGAGTAGTGTCCATGGGGCGCTGCGATGCCGGATGTAGCCGAGACGTCCACGAACTTCCCTCCGTCGTTGCGGTAAAGCATGTTGCGCGAGAACGGCAATCCTCGAGGCCCGCAGTTGACGGCGATACCTCGATAGAAGCAGTAAGGGTTCGCGCCTGGAAGCGGTGTTGAAGCAAAGTCGAACTGGAGGTAGGTCGCGATGAATAGGTCGAGGTCGCCGTCCCGATCGTAGTCGAAGAAGACACATCCAGTGGAGTATTGAGATCCCGTCTGCGGAAGCAAATGCTCTTCGAACCTGCGGCCCTCGATGTTTCGATACAGAGCACTGGTGCCCCAATACGTGATGACAAGATCGGTGTGGCCATCGTTATCGACATCGGCTGCACAGGCGCCCTGCGCCCATCCGACTCGCTTCAGACCAACTTGGGCAGCCACTTCATCAAACTTCAACTCGCCTCGGTTGCGATAGAAACGTGAAGGCGCGCCGTCTCCTGAGAGGACGAGGATGTCCATCAGGCCGTCGTTGTTGTAGTCGAAAATCGCGACACCGGATCCTGTCGTCTCGATGATGTACTTCTTCGACTTGTCGCCGCCATTAGGAATCGTATGCGTGAGCCCGGCTGTTCGCGCGATGTCCGTGAAAATTGGCACCTTCACGCCGGCAAACCCGAGCGCGGCGCAAACCGAGATCACGAACCACTTCATTGCTTTGGCTTTTCGCCGAGCTTCTTCAGGAACTCGGTAAACTCGCCGTCAGGTGGACGCTGCAGCCGGTCGAGTTCTGCCTTCTGCTTCTGCGCGTCTTCGAGCCGTCCTGCGTTTCGATAGGCGAGCATCAGAGCATATCGGGCTGCTTCGTTGCGCGGAGCGATCGTGGTTGCTTTCTCGAGCAGCTCGATGGCGGAAGCGGGGCGCAGTTTTGCAAGAGCGACCATGGCCTCGACGAAATCGGGCTTGAGCGACAGAGCGCGTTCGTAGTGCTTTGCGGCTTCGGCCTGGTTCTGCTGCACCGCCAAGATCTGCGCCATCTGGTATTCGGCCAGAGCATCCGAGGGATTTAGCTTTAGTTCCGCTTCGAACTCACGTCGTGCTTCTTCGAGTTGCGATTCGAGTGCCAGCCGGCGTCCCAGCCGATAGTGCAGATTCAAAGCAGCGGGGTTCTTCGCGATCGCCTTGCGATACTCGGCGATGGCCTCCGCGTTGCGCCCTTGTAGCTCGAAGATCTCACCCGAAAGCTGGTTGACGCGATACGACGACGGAGCCTTCTGGAACATTTGGTTCACGGTGTCATTGAAGGCTCGCATGTGGAGACGGGCCGATTGGTAGAGCACGTCAGGATCTGATGGGAACTGAGTCTCCAGCCGCTTCGCAATGGCCAGTGCGTCATTCACTCGATCTTGCGCGAGCAGACACTGGATGTGACCAAGCCCGGCAAGGCGCGACAACTCGGGCACCTTATAGCTTCGCTCGAGCACAGGCCTCGCGATTGAGCATTGTCCCGTAGCTGCCTGCGCAAGGGCGAGAAAGACGTCTCGGGTGTCCGATTGCGGTGCAGCGGTCAACGTCTGCTTCGCTTCGACGTACTCCCCGCGGTGAAATTGAGCGACGCCCGTTTCAAGCGATTGCAGGAATAGCAGACTAATGACCAGCGTCATCGAGCACCAGATCCAGTCCGCCAAATCTGCCTTTCTGGCGACCTTCTAGATAACGGAACGCGAGGAGGGGCGGCGCTCCGGGAGCGATTCGAATCTTGTCCTCGGGTTGCGGCACGAGACAAAGAACGCGTCCGGAACTTTCGACCTGCTTTACGAGTTGCTCGATACCCGGCTGCGCGGCCTGAGCCTGTAGAAACGCATGCGGCAGTGGCTTCGGAAATCCGGTGAACAGAAGCACAAGCAAAGGACTCATCGAAGCTCCTCCAATGCACGTCGCGCCAATTGACTGCCGGGCTTTCTTTCGAGCAGACGTTGCATCACGTTTCGAGCTCGCTCGCGTTCGCCCATCTGAATGTGGATGCGCCCGAGATTCAGGTAAAGCGTATCATCGTCAGGCGCGACCTGAATGCCATATTCAAAAGCAGCGATCGCATCTTGGAACTGTCGCCGCTCGCCGTAGAGGACACCGATGTTGTTGATCGCACCGGCGTGGTCGCGCTGCAGAGTGATCGCTTTCTGGAACCAATCGCGAGCCTCGTTGAAGCGGCCTTGTCGCGCGAACATGAGACCCAATCCATTCGCGGCATCAGCGTTGGGGGCCATGGCGAGCGCGTCGTTCAGATAAACGAGCGCGGCATCGGGCAGGTTCTCGATGTAGAAAGCAGCACCGAGTTTGACGAGGTTTCGTGATGGCCGCGCTATCCAAATCCCGGCGCACGGCAGCGCGTCTCCAGGTACTTCGTCGCCGATCTGAATTGCCGTTAGCTGGCCGCGGTCGTCAGTGATGAAGCGAGCGTCCGGCGGGAGTTCGCGGCGCAAGTCTCGAAGATATTTGCCGAGGATGGCGCGCTCCCGCGTACCTTGCACGGCCTTTGGGTATGGCAATGGCTCGAGCAAACGGAACGAGCGTGTAACGGGCGTGTTGACAGCAGTGATGGACGTGGAGG
>DASQVJ010000175.1:0-13181 GCA_035640835.1 Bryobacteraceae bacterium | reverse complement strand
TTTCGGGTCGCGCCTGCTCAACAACAATCCGCCACTGATCAATGAAGATGGCAAGCAGCAGCGTGACTTCGTCAGTGTCTACGATGTGGCTCGCGCCTGCAGGTTGGCGTTGGAGAAGCCGGAGGCAGGCGGGCGTGTGTTCAACATCGCAAGCGGTCAGCGGATCGGGATTGCTGAATTAGCTGCTCGGATTGCGCGGACATTGGGCAAGAACATCGAAGCCGAGATCACGGGCAAGTATCGTGTCGGCGATATTCGGCACTGCTTTGCGGACGTGACGCTTGCTCGAGATGTGCTCGGGTTCGAGGCACAAGTGAGTCTCGAGGAAGGCATGCTCGATTTAGCGGCGTGGTTGGAAGGGCAAGTGGCGACCGACAAGGTGGCTGAATCGAGACAGGAGTTGGCGGCGAGAGGTTTGATGGTATGAACGGATTCACCAGAGGCGCCAGGTACTTAATCACGGGCGGGGCCGGATTCATTGGCACAAACGTCGCCGACCGGTTGCTTACGGCGGGCAACGAAGTGGTGGTCTTCGACGATTTGTCGCGAGCTGGTGTGGAGCACAACCTGCAGTGGCTGCTCGACAAGCATCGGAGTGGTGTGAAGTTCGAGCACGGCGATGTGCGCGATGGCTTGCATCTGCAGAGAGTGGTGCCCGGCAGCACAGCAGTGTTTCACTTCGCAGCGCAGGTGGCGGTGACTACCAGCCTGGTAGACCCGAAGAAGGATTTCGAGATCAACGCCGGTGGAACTTTGAATGTGCTCGAGGCTATACGGCTTTCCGGCGAGCGCATTCCGCTACTCTTCACTTCGACCAACAAGGTATACGGGCATTTGGAGCATGTCGCGTTGGAGCGCATGGACCGCCGGTATGTGCCCGTCGATTCGTCGGTGAGATTTCAGGGCATCGATGAGCGGACTCCATTGAGCTTTCACAGTCCGTATGGATGTTCCAAGGGCGCGGCCGATCAGTATGTCTGCGATTACGCGAGGTGCTTCGGAATTCCGACCTGCGTATTTCGGATGAGCTGTATCTATGGTCCTCATCAGTTCGGAACCGAGGATCAGGGATGGGTGGCGCATTTCCTGCTGCGAGCGCTGGCACACGAGCGCCTGACGTTGTTCGGCGACGGGATGCAAGTGCGAGATATCCTGTACGTCGACGATCTGGTAGAGGCTTTCCTTGCCGCGCTCAGCCACATGGACAAGGTTAAAGGCGGCGCATTCAATATGGGCGGCGGTCCTACAAACACTGTGAGCCTGCTCGAACTGCTGCGGCTGATCGCGGCTCGGACTGGGCGGAGGCCGGATGTGGCGGTCGAGAACTGGCGCGTGGGCGATCAGCGCTACTACGTATCGAACACCCGCCGGTTTGAGTTGCTGACAGGATGGAGGGCGCGTGTGAGTGTCGAAGAAGGCATTCGCCGGCTTCATGACTGGCTGCTTAAGTTCAGCCCGCTCCTGCAGATTGCGAAAACGCTTGAGGCGGGCTTGCATCCAGTGCTGCATGGAGGAGCGCATTGAGGTACGCGCTAGTCAACCCGAGGTGGTCGTTTGAAGGAAGCATCTACTTCGGGTGTCGTGAGCCACATCTCCCTCTGGAATTTGGCTACTCGAAGGCGCTGCTCGAAGGTGCGGGGCATCAGGCTGAGATCATCGACGCACAACTCGAAGAACTGACGATCGAAGAGGTGCGCGAACGGTTGATGCGGTTTGCGCCTGATTTCCTGGTCATCACGACGGCTCCGAGCTACCTGTTCTGGCGATGTGCGCCGCCCGAGTTGCGAGTTCCGCAGCTGTGGGCCCGGGGTTTGCGGGATTGCGCTGCAAAGCTCGTGGTGGTGGGTCCGCACGGCTCGACGACGCCTCGCGCGACGCTTCGTAAGATGCAAGCGGATGTCGTGGTGTTGGGGGAATGCGAGGAGATTCTCCCGAAGCTGTCAGAAGGTTGGCAGCGGCTCGAGTCGGTTTGCTTTTGGGCGGGTCGCGAGCCTTGGGTGCAAGGCGGGACGCACGCCTCGGCCATGGAGACGCTGCTTCCGCTGCGATGGCCGACGTATTACATCGACGCTCACGGGCATCACCATCATCGGTTTGAAGCGCAGCCGAAGGGCTCCGGCGCTGAGGTTGAGGCGTCGCGTGGCTGTCCCTATCACTGCACGTTCTGCGCGAAGGACAACTTTCGAGATAAGTACAGGCGTCGTCGCGTCGATGTTGTTCTGGATGAAGTCGATGGGCTGCTAGCGCAGGGCGTGGAGTATGTCTACTTCATCGATGAGATCTTCCTGCCCAATCGCGAGCTGCTCGAAGGTCTCGCAAAAAGGCGGCTAAAGATCGGAGTACAAACGAGGATCGACCTTTGGAGTGAGGAGATGCTCGATTTGCTGGGGCGCGCGGGATGTGTGTCGATCGAAGCCGGTGTCGAGAGCATCACTCCCGAAGGGCGGCAGGCGCTTGATAAGAAGTGCAAGATGAGCACGGAGGAGCTCGGGGCACGGCTGATGTACGCCAAGCAAAGAGTGCCGTTCGTGCAGGCGAATCTGATCGAGATGAAAGAGGACGAGGCCGAACAGGTGGAGCGCTGGAGACAAGAGCTGATCGCGAACGGCGTTTGGGCAAACAAGCCTGTGCCGTTGTTTCCCTACCCGGGATCGCCGGACTACACGAAACGTTGGGGCACGCCTGACGATTACGCCTGGGAACGCGCTCACGACTACTACCTGAAGCTCTACGATCAGTTCTCCGATATTCAGGAGCAGCGTCCGGAACCACTGTCCCGGTTGGAGCTGCAGCCGGCATGAAACAGATCGGCCACGTGCTGATGACCGCCGACACTGTCGGCGGCGTGTGGACGTACGCGATGACGTTGTGCCGTCGTTTGGCGAGCGTCGGCACTCGGGTGTCGCTGGCGACCATGGGAGATCCCGTACGAGCGGAGCAACGAAACGAAGCCACGCAGATCCCCGGTCTCCAGCTGTTTGAGGGCGACTGGAAGTTGGAATGGATGCACGATCCATGGATCGAAGTGGACGCCGCAGGCGAGTGGCTGCTCAATCTCGAACGCAAGACGCAACCCGATATCGTTCATCTGAACGGCTATTCCCATGCGGCGTTGCCGTTTCGAAGGCCAAAGCTGGTGGTGGCGCATTCGTGCGTTCTGTCCTGGTGGAGGGCCGTCAAGCAGGAAGAAGCGCCGAGCGAGTTCGATGAATACCGCGAGCGTGTCAAAGAGGGGCTGCGCGGAGCGGATCATGTGGTGGCGCCGTCATCTGCAATGCTGACAGTCTTGAAGCGGCACTATTACTTTGACGTTTCCTCATCCGTAATTCCGAACGGCCTGGAGGAGTCGAGGGACGACCTGAAGTTGCCGAAAGAGCCCTTCGTGCTCTCGTGCGGACGTCTGTGGGACGAAGCGAAGAACGTCTCGATGCTCGCGCATGTGGCGCCTCAGCTTTCGTGTCCCACCTACGTGGCAGGTGAATCGAGAGAGCCGGGCCGTAAGGTGAAATCGATCGACAATGTGCAGTGTCTGGGACAGCTTGCGCCTGAGTCCCTTCGGCGTTGGTACGCCCGCGCGGCGGTGTATGTCCTGCCGGCTCGCTATGAGCCTTTTGGATTGTCTGTGCTCGAAGCCGCGCAGGCGGGATGCGCGCTCGTGCTGGGCGACATACCGTCGCTGCGAGAGAACTGGAACAATGCGGCCGTCTTCGTTCATCCGGATAATCCCCGATCGCTACTTTCGGCGATTCAGGCGTTGATGGCCAACGATGGATTGCGCGAGCGGTATGGCGAGAAGGCTCGCAGACGAGCGGCGGAGTTTCCGGCATCGCTGATGGGAGATCGATACCTCGCGCTTTACGCTGAGTTGCTCCAGAACGCGGGGAGGAGCAAGGCTCAATGCGTTTCGTAGTTTTCACTCATTCGTTGGCGTCCGATTGGAACCATGGAAACGCACACTTCCTGCGCGGGGTCTGCTGTGAGCTGCTGGCCCGAGGGCACGAGGTGATCGCGTTCGAGCCGGAAGGAGCCTGGAGCCGAACGAATCTGATTGCCGATGCAGGTGATGGCGCTGATGAAGCATGGCGTAGCGTTTATCCGGCTTTGACTAGCCGCGTTTATCAGGGCTTGCCGGATTTCGACGAAGCGCTGGACGGCGCCGATGTCGTGTTGGTCCATGAGTGGAATGAGCATTCGCTTGTCGCTGCGATTGGGAATCATCGCGCACGGCGTGGCAGCTATACTCTGCTGTTTCACGACACGCATCACCGTTCGGTAACCGCCCCGGAGAGCATGTCGCAATACGACCTCTCCGGGTACGACGGTGTGCTCGCGTTCGGCGCTTCGGTCGCTGAGCAGTATGAGAAGCGCGGCTGGGCGAATGCGGTGTGGGTGTGGCATGAGGCCGCGGATACGCGAGTATTTCGACCGCTTGCGTCAGAAAAAGAAGGCGATCTGGTATGGATCGGCAACTGGGGCGATGACGAGCGGACCGCAGAGCTGCGCGAGTTTCTGCTTGAGCCGGTGAGACAGCTTGGTTTCCAGGCTACGGTGCATGGCGTGCGATATCCGCAAGCAGCTCGCGAAGAGTTGAGCCAAGCGGGTATCGCGTATCGCGGATATTTACCGAACTTTCGTGCGCCGGAAGTGTTTGCGCGCTACCTGATGACCATACATATTCCTCGCCGGCCGTATGCGGAAGCTTTGCGTGGTGTGCCGACAATCCGGGTATTCGAAGCTCTGGCGTGTGGCATACCGCTGGTCTCGGCGCCATGGGATGACTCGGAAGGGTTGTTCACGCCGGGTGAGGATTTTCTGGTCGCTCGCTCAGGTGAGGAGATGCGCCGGCAACTACAGGCGCTCCATGAAGACGCCGCTATGCGTCGGGCGATCGCGGAGAGAGGCTTAAAAACGATTCAGCAACGTCACACGTGTGCGCATCGAGTGGAGGAATTGCTTCAGATCGTAGGCAAGGCTCGCGAGGAACGATACGCATCGGCGGTGGACGTCGCACAATGAACCCGCGTATGGAAATTGCTTTCTTCGGATCCAGCCTGCTGTCGGCATATTGGAATGGGGCCGCGACGTACTATCGCGGGATCATCAAGTCGCTGCACAAACTCGGTCATCATGTCACCTTCTATGAGCCGGATGCATTCGACCGGCAGAGCCATCGGGATCTGGAGCCGCCGGCGTGGGCGGAATCCATCGTGTACTCGGCGGAAGGCACAGACGCTGTGTATCGGGCGCTCGAGAAGGCTCGGCGCGCGGACTTGATTGTGAAGGCAAGCGGTGTCGGGGTCTTTGACGAGCTGCTGGAGCGCGAGATCCCGGCGATTCGAAAGCCGGATAGCCTGGCGGTGTTTTGGGATGTGGATGCGCCGGCGACGTTGGATCGGCTTGACTCGGATGCGACCGATGCATTCCGCGAGTTGGTGCCGAAGTACGACTGGATCTTCACCTACGGCGGCGGCGATCCGGTGGTGAACGCCTATAAACGTCACGGTGCTCGCGAGTGCATCCCGATCTACAACGCGCTCGATCCGGAAACGCACTATGCGGTTACTCCGGATCCGCGATTCGAGGGTGAGCTTGGATTCCTTGGAAATCGGCTGCCCGATCGCGAGGCTCGAGTCGAGGAGTTCTTCCTGAAGGCTGCGACACTTTGTCCTCAAGAGCGGTTCCTGCTCGGCGGCAATGGCTGGCACGATCGAGCGATGCCGGCGAATGTTCGGTACTACGGGCATGTGTACACGGCGGATCACAACGCGTTCAACTGCACACCCAAAGCGGTTCTGAACATCAGTCGCGAAAGCATGGCGCGGTACGGGTTCAGTCCGGCGACACGTGTCTTCGAAGCGGCGGGTTCTGCAGCGTGTCTCATCACGGATGAGTGGATTGGCATCGAGCAGTTTTTCGAGCCAGGCAAGGAGATCCTGGTGGCTTCCTCCGGTGAGCAGGTGGCCGATATTTTGCGCTGGCTGACTCCGGAACAAGCCAGACAAATCGGTGGGGCGGCGTACCGGCGAGTGTTGGCGGAGCACACGTACGAGCATCGTGCGAAGCAGGTGGATCACGTGTTGTTGGGCAGGTTGGCGGCGATCGGGAGATAGCGCGATGAGAATCACGATACTTGGCTTGTCGATCACATCGTCGTGGGGAAACGGGCACGCAACCACTTATCGCAGCCTCGTCAAAGCACTCCATTCGCGCGGCCACGAAGTCACGTTTCTCGAGCGCGACGTGCCCTGGTATGCGTCCAATCGCGACAATCCGGAGCCTGAAGGATGTGACACGCTGCTCTACGCGAATCTCGGAGAGCTGAAGAGCAAGCATGAAGCGCGAGTGGCGCAGGCTGACTTCGTGATCGTGGGGTCGTATGTGCCGGAAGGTGTGAGCGTCGGCGACTGGGCGTTGCGGAAAGCGCACGGACCGGTGGCTTTCTACGATATCGACACTCCAGTTACGTTGGCGAAACTCGAGCGCGGCGACGAGGAGTATCTTTCGAAGCCACTCATCAAGCGCTATGACTTGTATCTAAGCTTCACCGGCGGGCCGACGCTCGAGAGATTGGAGCGGACATTCGGGAGTCCTTGTGCGCGCGTGTTCTATTGCTCGGCGGACCCATCCCAATATTTTCCGGAAGATCGTCGCAAGCAGTGGCTGCTCGGATACCTGGGCACGTACAGTGCGGACCGTCAGCCTGCTGTCGACCGGTTACTTTGTGAGCCTGCACGCGAATTGAGCTCGAAATCATTCGTGGTAGCGGGACCGATGTACCCCAAAGAGATTGCCTGGCCCTCGAACGTTCAACGGATCGAGCACCTTCCACCGAACGAACATCGCTGCTTTTACAATTCGCAGTCGTGGACGCTGAACGTGACTCGCGCGGACATGATTCGCGCTGGCTGGTCGCCGAGCGTTCGCCTGTTTGAAGCAGGCGCTTGTGGCGTGGCTGTCATCAGCGACCCTTGGGAGGGTCTGGGCGAGATTTTCCGGATCGGCGAAGAGATCATTGTGGCTCATAACTCGGAGGAAGCTGCTCGTGTCCTTCGCCGAACCCCGGAAGACGAGCGGAAGGCGCTTGCGTCAAAGATGCGCGCAAGAGTTCTTGCCGAGCATACGGCCGAGCGCAGGGCTGAACAGCTCGAGGCCTACACGTTCGAGGTGACTCGCACAGCGGCCCTCGTCCAGCGCCGGTAGAAGGGGACAAGTTTTTCTAATTCACCGCCGGCCATGGTCGCGTAGCCGAGTCGATAGGCGGAGTAAGCCAGTAGCCAGAAATCGAGGTGCTCGCAAGAGCGCGGTGGTGCTTCCAGATTGCACTCGACCATCGCGCCAGCGATGTCCCATTCAATCGGCTGGCAACCCGGGACGAAGTGATCGCGAAAATGGTCGTGGCCATCGACTTTGTGGAAGCCCTCCTGTGTGCGGATCCACTTATGTGGAAACATGCGGCCGTCGCTGCGAACGACGCTGGCTCGATCGGGGGCGGCTGGTATTTCGACCGACAGGCCGGCGTCGTCGAGATTGGTCTGCATCATCTGGATGAGCTGTGCAGGGTCGAAGAGCTCTCGTGTTGTCTCTCGAGATGTGAAGTCGACATAGCTCGACATGGTCTCGATGGGCGCGCGCTCAGGGCGACCTTCGAACCAACGCATCTGCACGAAGCCCTTTTCAACTCCGAGCACTTGTGGTCCCCAACCGGCTGCGGCCAGGCGCTTGGCTTTCTCGAGATGTTGCTCGGCGAGATGCCCCAAACCCACAAACTTCCACAGCACGCCATCGGCTAAGTACTTGCGGCGTTCGTGCTGCGGCTGAACAGGGACCTCGAACCGGAGGTAATCGCGCCACATACCGGCAGAGAGGTCAACGGCTCCACTCGGGACGATGCCGAGATCGTCGAAGCTCGTGACGTACCGCCGGTGTCGTTGCCAGCGTATCCTCGCGCCGGGTGAAGCAAGTTGCGACGGGCTTGGGTCCCATGCGGGGAAGAACACGATGGACTCGTCGGGGATGCCGCGTGCGCTCAGAGCGTCGGCGATGGAGCCAAACGTGGAGCCGCTGATACCTGGGCCTTCGTCGACGATGAGCCATGTGGAATCGTCATTCTGGATCGACTCAGCCGGGGTCCACTTGCGCTCGAAGGGATGTCCTGTAGGGCGGGCCGTGATGGATTCAACGCTGACTCCCATGTGGCGAAGCTGCGCGCAGACCACGCCGGAGAGCGTGGTTCCGATGCTTCGGATTCCGATGACGTGGCATCGCAAGGGCCGATTCTCTCGCACGAATCGAGAGGCGGCCATGGCGTATTGTTCGGGGTAGAGCGCGTACCAGGCGAACCCTTCCGGTGTGGAGTAGACGATGCTTGAAGGCAACGACATCCCCCTGAGCGTTCCAACATCCGGCCGTGGTCGATGGCCGAGCCACCACGAGGCTACGTCGATGATCAGCGCTCGGATGAGACTACATGTATTGTCTGGTGCGCCGGCGTCGGCGACTCCTGACTCCAATTGTCCGAGCTTGATGAGAGCTTCCAGCGCACCTGCGTTCTCGATCGCCTCGATCAGGAGATCCGGATCGCACGTATGCTTGTCATCTGAGTAGACAATCATGGGCCGGAGATACGGTAGGTCGGCGTCGCAGTGGCTCGCCAGCGAAGCTTGTATCCTTCGGCCCCGCGGAGAAAGTCGACGTACCGGACGCCCTCGCAAAGCGCTCGTTCGATCACGGCCGCAATCGTGACGGTGCCTGGGCTGATGGCGGAGTACTCGGGATCGAAGCCACCGAGATAAAAGTAGAGGCGATCACGATGCTGGAAGGCATAGACCGCCGCGACGTAGCGGCCATCGAGCCTTAGCCCGTAGAGTCGCAGGAGCCCTTGTTGATCGAAGCGACAAGTGACTGCGCGATGGAACTGCTGCACTTGCGATCTCCGCAGGACCCCAGCCTCGTTACGATCCTTCCAGCGTCTCGCGTGGAGATCGAAGAGGATCTCGATGTCCGGCGCGCGAAGTTGCTGCACCTCGCCTTGAGCTTCTCGGATGTCCTTCCGAAGCTTCTGCGGCAGGGTCATCAGGTACTCCTGCCAGGACTGCTGGATGTTGATGACGAATGTCGCATCGTGCGACGCGGCTTGCCCGGTACGCAGCGAGGACCAGCTTGGGAGATCGACGAACTGATAGGGCTCGGCTGGTAGTTCAACATTTCCGATTGCGTCGAGATAGTCTGTGATGCCCTCGCCGGCGAGACGGCAACAACCCTCCCATTGATTCAAAGGCAGGACTCCGGCGAGCTTACCGGCTTGCCGAAAGGTGCGGAACTCCGCTCTCCCTGCTGCAATGTGCTCGTTCCAAGGCGTGAGCCAATCGGGAGACTGGAAGGGCGTTGTTTGACTCTGCTCGTGCCACAACGAGCGCCATTCCTGTTCGAAGGACGTGCGCTTGGGTGTTGCCGATGGTCGTGGCTTCGCGAGTTCCGCATACAGCTCGAGATACTCTTCCGACATGCGGCGGCTGTCGAATCGTTGCCTGGCGGTGCGACGGCAAACCTCGGGGTCGATGATGGCGGCTCGCGTGATTGCCTCCGCCATTTCGGTCTCGCTATTCACGACGAATCCCGTCGACTCGTGTTCGACGATCGTGGGCAGTGCTCCAGAGTTAAATGCGACGACAGGTGTTCCTGCGGCTAGCGCCTCCATCGCCGTGAGAGAGCTTGTTTCCTGGGCCTGGCTCGGCTGCAGGAAGCAACTCGCACCTGCGAGCAAACGTCGTTTACGCTCGAGCGCGAGCGGCCCGACGTATCGATTGCGTTCGGGGTTGAGGTTGGGTTCGATTTTGTTACGGAAATATTCGACGTGCTCCGGATAAGCGAAAAGCTCACCTCCCAGAACGAGAAACATGCCCGCAGCTGAGGCTGCTCTCATCGCGATGTGAAGACCCTTCTCCTCACAGACGCGGCCCATCGCAAGCGCGTAAGGACGCTTCGTTACATGAGCCTCGAAGAGCTCGGTGCGGATGCCGTTCTCGATGACTCGAGTAACCCTGAGCCAATCAGGCTTCGAGTCGAATTGGGCTTTCGATACGCAGACGAAGTGGACGTTCGGTGGAGCGTTCTCGAGCACCTCTCGTGGATACCAATCGATTGGCAAATGCAGAGTCACCACGATCGGTATGTCAGTCGAGGGCAGATAAGCGTGGAAGTCGATGCCGTGTAGATGGAGGACGTCCGGCGCTTGCTCGCGTAGCACACGATCAATCGTGGACCGATGACGCTCTTGGGCCTGCTGCTTCGCCTCCTCATCGAGCACCTCGGGTAACGGCCCTGTCGAGACGTGCTCGCCGGAGATAGCGCTGGGTTCGGGTGCGATCACAATGGAGCGATGTCCTGCGCGGAGGGTCGCTTCATCGAGAATATGCAGAATCTGTTCTGCACCGCCGCTCGTGTCCATGCTGACAGGCGCTAGCGAGTACGATGCGCTGAGGATGGTCAGGGACATACAATGCTTGGCTCGGACAGAGCGTGCCAAGCCTCGGCCGCGAGCCCGTTCCAAAGCACCCCCGTCATACCCCATGGGAAGTGCTCATACCAGCGCTCGACAGGTGCGTGCCGGAAGTCGTACTCCGGCGCGAGGCGGAAGCGCTCCTCTTCTGTCCTGAAGATTGACAAGGTTTGTCGTTGCGACCAATGACACTCGATGAGCTGACGCTTGAAACGCTGCTGATCTTCGGTCAAGGCGATACTCCATTCGTCGGTCCCGGTGCCCCGAAAGCGGCCAGTAACAAGGTTCCCAGCCGAGAGGTGATAAGAAGCGAACTCATAGATCACCGGCTTCTGTTGCGTCAACAGGTGAACAGCAGCGTGGACTGCGAAGCAGGTTGCGTCATGATCGGGATGTCCGGCCTCGAAAGGGTGCGTGAAGACCGTATGGATCCTCCAGCGGTCAATCAAGATCGCGATCTGATGTGACAGCGTTTCGAGTGAGAACGCTGCCCTCTGGTCGATGTAGTCGAGAACGACGCAGTTCCCGCTGGGCAGTCCTGCAAGAGCCCACGCTTCCTGCTGCTCCTTGCGGCGCAAGGCTGCATAGCCAACCCGTGTGCAGCATCCGGCGTTGCGAGCGTCCCCGAGATCGAGTGGCGAACCATCGGTGACCGTGATCAACTGCGCCTGACGCAAGGATGAAAGCTGCGCGCCCAAGCCGATCACTTCGTCGTCCGGGTGAGCGAAGACGATCAATACACCTTGGCCATTGTCTGCATTTTCGAAATCAAACAACATAGCGCTTCGTCATCTCCGCGCAGAATTCTGCGAACTCATCGACATTCTTCGGGGGACTCGTGTGATGCGGCCGGATGCCTTTGTGCTCAGGAGTAAAGCAATAAGTGATCGTCACGTCGAACGATTCGAGTGCTCTCATCTGGCGGTCGAACCAGGCATCAGCGTTTGGTCGAAACGAGTCTGCCCAACTCAAACCGGTTCGCAGCCGCCTGACACCGAGTTCCTTAAGCCGCCGCACCGCATCATCGAGCCGATGGTCTTCGAAGTGGAACCATTGGCAAATCCCGAGCTCCGGCGTGTAGCGCGCGAACTGATCGTAAGCCAGCTTGGGTTGACCGTCTTCCCGCAGCAAGCCCATGTAGAAGTGCCTGTAGTAGGACGAGCCCTCCGCCTCGCGATGGCGTGTGGTGGCAGGCCATGCTCGCGGAAGATCGTAGAGGCTGTACCAATGGATTCGCTCTGCTTTGCCGATGAGCAACTCGGCTGACCGATGCAATCCGAACTCCTGAACTTCATCTGCGCCAAAGGTGGACACTCCAACTTCGGACACCCAGACGGGATGCGGCACAACAGCCTGAACTTCTCTCAGCTTGTCCGGCCACTCGCTGATCTGCCAATGATTCCAGTCGAGCGGAAATCCATGTACTGCGACCACGTCGACAAACTCGAGAGCGCCTTGTCCCCGAAGCTTACAGAGGAAGTTCGGGTCGATTGGAGAGATCCCTCCGAGCACGCGCGGGACATTGGGGTTGACGGAACGAATCGCCGCACCGGTCTCCTTCACCATTCGAGCGAAGATGCTCCAATCTTTGTCGATCTCGAAGTCCCAATGCGAGAGGTTATTGGGTTCGTTCCAGATCATTATGGCCTCTACCAAGCAGTCATCCTCCAATCAAAAACAAGCACCATCGCTATCCCTCTGCGGGAGTCTGCGACACACATATACCTCTGCTTCCGGCTGATCCAGAATCTCGAAGCCCGAGCTTCGCAACATCGCTTCCACACAAGCTCGATTGGGAAGCCACCAGTTCGTCGGGTCGTGCGAATACCGGTGCTCCACGAAGTACGCGAGCGGATAGCCGGGCTGGTTGAAGATCTCCTGCTCCTCGAAAGGATAATCCTCTTCAAGTGTTGCGACCTGCTTACTTCCTCGTTGCAGGCATTGGAACACCATCATGTCCCGGGCCGCGTAGTCATGCACCAGGTCGAGCGCGAGCAGCGGGTGGCGCAGGTGATAGAGCACGCCCATAAAGAGAACGAGATCGAACTGCTCGCCGAGTTCCTTCAACTGGTATACCGAGAGTTTTCGAAACTCGATCTTGACGCCCGATACCTTTGCTGCAAAGCGGGCCTGAGCGAGATAGTCTTCGTCGAAGTCGATGGCAACCACGCGGTCCGCACCGCGCTTTTTCATTTCGATCGAGTAAAAGCCCGCGTTGCACCCTATGTCGAGCACCGATTTACCGCTGAGGTCCTCGGGAATCGCATGCTCGAACGTACGCCATTTGATCGTCGGATAGTCGCCGAGGAAATGATCGGGCGCAGTTTGTACACCGCCCAGGCTCATGTTGTGGAACCAGGGCCCGAGCTTATCGATTTGTCTCTGGATTTCTTCGCGAGAGGGCCCGTTCATGTGTAGACCCCCAACTCACGCAAGGCCTCGCGATATCCGTGCACCGTTCCAACATCCACGTACGTCTTGCCGGCGTGAACGGCAAGCGCAGCACCGCCTTGCGCGATCCAGGCATTCACCAATGTGCCGATGTACTCGTCTTTGCGTCCGCGGTCAAGCCACAATCTTTGCAGCTCCAGGAAGGTCGCTCCCGGCATTTTGAACGCCCCCCAAACCCAATTGGTGGATGGCACAGGACGCTTTACCTCAATCTCGAGTACGCGGCCTTCGT
>DASQVJ010000174.1:0-8391 GCA_035640835.1 Bryobacteraceae bacterium | reverse complement strand
CTTTTCGGCTTTCGTGGCAAACACTGCGTCAGGATGGTCTATGCGAATGACAGGCCGATTGGTCGGGATAATCTCCACCGTCATGCCGTAGATTCGTTGAAACTCTGCGACCTGCGTAGCGGCTGTTCCCGTCATACCGCACACCCGCGGGTAGAGTCCGATCAGATGCTGCAGCGTGATTGAACCGAGAATCATCCCTTGGCGCTTCGGGTTGATGCCCTCCTTGATCTCAACCGCCGTGTGAAGACCTGCCGGCCAGCGACGATTCATGGCAATGCGTCCCTTGAACTCGTCCACCATCTCGACCGTGCCGTTCTTGACGATGTAGTCGACATCACGACGAAGCAGGATGTGAGCGTGAAGCGCATCTTGCACGGCGGTGAGAAGGGGCAGATTGCGCTCGTCATACAGATTGCCACATGCAAAAGAGCTCTCGATGCAGGTGACGCCCAGGTCTGTAAGCGCAACGTTGTGGGCGCCTGCATCCACAGTGCAGTGGATGGGAACGCGAAGTCCCCGAACGACCTGGTCCGCGCCGAGGCTCAGGGCGCTGTCGTCCGCATCGCCTCCGGCAATTACCAGAGGAATGCGCGCTTCATCAATAAGTATCGAGTCCGCCTCGTCCACAACAGCGGCTCGGAACACACGCTGAACCTGGTCCTCACGCCGGAGCGCCAAGCGGTCACGAAGGAAATCAAACCCAATCTCGTTTGCGGTCGCATACAGAATGTCACAACCGTATGCCGCGCGCCGCTCGGCCGCCGTCATCCCTTGCTGCAGGTATCCGACCGACAGCCCGAGTCCGTCGTAGATTTCCGCCATCCAGGTTGCATCTCTACGCGCGAGGTAGTCGTTGACGGTCAGGACGTGAACGCTTTCGGCCTGCCGCGCATACCAGGCCGCAGCCGGAACCGCGGTGAGCGTTTTGCCCTCTCCTGTCTGCATCTCTGCGATGCTTCCGCGCGTTAGCGCGAGTGCACCCTGGAACTGAACATCAAACAAGTTCTGTCCCAGCACTCTGGACGCAAGCACCGCGGTCACTGCAAACAACGTGACGAGGTCCCGGCTCCTTCCAACCCGGCGCAAGTCGCTCTCATTCAGACCAGCGAACGTCGCGCTAAGCGCTTGCATCTTGCGTATCAGTGCGGCATCAGCACGCGAAAACGCAAATAGTTTCTGTAGGATTCGACGCATATTCCCCCTGCATGTGATCTGCTGTCAGAGCTAAATTGAGGGAGCAAACGGAGGGGGCCGTTGAAAAAGTACTCGCGGCAGAGCTAGCAAAACGCGGACTGCGCGTTCCGGCTCCCCGGTGACGCGCCTTCTAAGAACGACGATGCTTTGCGCATCCAGATTCTCGTTTTGCGCGGTGCGCCAAACCTGAACACAGGTTATGCCGACACGCTTGCACGACGAACGCGCGGCTGCATCAGACGTATTCACGCATGGTGCGATCAGCAGTAACGTCGCGAGCAGCCAGGCTGTGAGCCGTGTGTTCACATACACATTTTACGCAGACTGATCACGATGGGGCCGACAGTGGAGACTAGGGCGTACAGTGAAGGGGGGCCTCCATCAGAGCATTCAGCGTCAGCGGTGATGTGCCGTCGAATTGTTATCCTGACGTCAGGGCTGTGCTGCGGGCTTTCTCCAGTTCGGTGCTCTCGCTGCTCGTGACGATCACGTTGTTTTGGGGTGGCTGCATTTCGTGTCCGCAGTTCTTCATGTTCCCCACGGCGGAAAGGTCAGCGAAGCGGTGCTGCAACAAGGCCGGAAAATGCGAACGGCCTGAGAAGGGCGCTCCGGAAAAAGAATGCAAGCGCATGCCGCTTGAGCCGCCGGGATTTGCCTCCGCTCATGCTGACCTTGCTGCTGTTGTTCTGACGGCGGACATTGTGCCCGTCGCGCCAAGTCCCACTGCGCCAGGTCCTGAACGACACCCCGAGACGGGAGCAGTGGCGCACTCTCCACCTGATCTAAACGTACTTCACTCCACGTTCCTCATTTAGGCCTCTTCCGATTCCCACGTAGTTGCGCGAACCGACACGCAGGCTCGCGCGGTGAAGGGTATTGCTCGGCCTTCGCTCGCCGAAGGCAGAAAGGAGAGGTAATGAACAAACCAGCAGTGTATCTTTTCGTCGCCGGCATCGTTGCTGGCGATCGTGCTCTTCTGGGTTCCGGACACGGTCCTGTGTTCGGCCTGGCGACGCCAACAAACCCGAAAGGTGGGTTCAGCGCAGACCTGACGCTCATGGGGAGAGCTGGTCAGGGGAAAGACGGGTCGATGCTCCGCGGCTCACTTGGATACGGTGTGACGGAGAATCTCAAGGTCTCGATCTCGGCCCCGGTCGTGATCACCGCAGAGCCATTCGCGCCGGCGCGGATGTCGGCATTCACACCAATGACGGGCGATGTTGAAGGGCTTGCCATCTGGCGCTTTCATCGCAGGGATACCGGAGTCGGTTCTCGAGTGGAGAGCGCTCTCGTGGGCGGCGTTCTCGTTCCCGGGCCGCAAAAGACGGGAGGTGTTCTGCGAGACGTGAAAACCGGTGTCGGGGCGATCGTCGGCGGTGTGACGGGGTTTGCATCCAGGAGCAACTACTTTTGGATCGGCACCACCTACCAGCGATACGCCGAATCGAAGTCCGACAGGCGTCCGGATCTTCTCATGTACACAGCTGCTTACGCTTACCGGCCGCGCTCGTGGCGAACCGATAAGGGCTGGGACTGGCGGGTGTTCGGTGAGCTGACCGGCGAACGAGCAGGCAAGTTCCAACGCAGCGGCGTTCAGATTCCGGGAACGGACAGCCATCAAGTGTTTCTTGGGCCAACCACGCTTGGTGTCTACAAGAACTACGGCGTTTCGGCCGGCATTCAATTTCCGGTGTATCGGGCCGTGAGCGGTCTCTATCCGAAAGAGCGTTTTCGATGGTCCGTGAACTTCGCCTATTTCTTCTAAAGGAGCTGCCCATGAACCGGCCGATCATTTTTTTACTCGCTATCGTTTTGGCACTCCAGCCTGCGCGTGCCGAGCTACTTCAGCTCGACCTCTCGATCTTCGGCATGGATTGAATGACGTGTGCCTTCGCCGTGCGCGGAGCCTTCAGAAAGCTCTCCGGAGTGGAGAGCGTAGATGTCAGTTTGAATAAGGGACTGGCCAGCGTAAAACTGAAGCCGGGCAATGCTCTCACTGTCGAGCAGTTTTGGCAAACCGTTCGGCAGAACGGCTTTACTCCGAAGGAGACAAGCGTCGTTATCCACGGGGATGTTGTGCAGTCGAACGGCAAGCTTCAGCTAAGAGTCTCGGGTGCTAATCGAACGTACGATCTGCGCCAGGACGCCAAAACGCCAAAAGCCGTTGAGGAGGTGAAGCGGCACATCGGAGGGCCCATCACCGTCGAAGGCACTCTCGTGCCGGGAAAGGATGTGACAGCTCCGGTTCCGATTCAAGTCCGGGGAGCAAAGCCGTGACGAGCACAAATGGAGCTCAAGGCAATAGAGCCCTTCAAACTGCCGTCCTAAACTATTTGTCGCTTTTCACCTCATTCGGCACACTGCTCTGCTGCGCGCTCCCATCGCTCCTCGTTCTTGTGGGATTGGGTGCAACTGTGGCGAGCTTTCTTTCAGCCGTCCCATGGCTTGTGACTTTTTCCCGTCACAAGGACTGGGTATTTGCTCTTTCCGGGTTGCTTATTGCGTCCAACTTTCTCTCCACGTACGCTCTAGCTCCGCGCCTTCGCGCGCGGGGCGGAGCGTGCCCCGCCGATTCACTGAACGGCTGTGAAACGGCCACAACGATGAGCCGGGTGATTCTGTGGATGTCGGCCGCCATCTACTTTGTCGGATTTTTTACCGCGTATCTCCTGGGTCCAGTGTTGATGCGGTTCGGCGACTAGCGGCGAGCTGGCCAGAACGGCGGAGCGGTCGGGTGGTGGAAGAGTTGGATCCCGGTCAGCCTTTGCCGATTGGCTTGCGTGTGGACTGGTGTGTGTCGATACAAAGAGTTAAGCTCTTGTTTTTGGGCTATCTTCCTCCATCGGAATAAAGGCGTACGGAATCTGCATTAAAGGATCTCAGGGTAAAGGCCGATTTCTCTTCATCGGCAGGCTCCAGGAGGACTTTCCATTGTTTGTACGGCCCACGCTTTTGGTGTTGTGCGGTTGTCTGGTATCGCTTGCGGAACCGCCAACCGGCGTGATCAGTGGCACCGTGACCGACGCTCAGCAAGCGGTGATCGCGGGCGCCGAGGTGTCGATACGGAATGCGAACACCAATGCGGAACAGCGCACCACGACCAACGACGCCGGGCTTTATCGGGTGCTCGTTTCGCCCGGCGAGTATCGCGTCGAAGTAGCCGCCAAGGGCTTTCGAAGTGCGAAGAGCGTGCCGCTGGTAGTCACTGTCGGGTCCTCGGTGCGCTTTGACGTGGAACTCGGGTTGACCGGCGAGCAGGTGACGTTGGAGGTTGCCGCACGTCTTGCGCAAACGGATACGTCGTTTGCGTCGACCGTTGTATCGCAGCAAGCGATTCAAGAGCTGCCGTTGAATGGGCGTCAGTTGCAGAACCTCGCTTTACTTGCGCCGGGCGTCACTGCTGGTTGGAATTTGTCGACGGCGGCGAATCGCTACGGCAAAGCTCGTGAGAATACGGAGGGTGCGTTCGCGGTCAATGGGATTCGGTCACGCTCGAACAACTTCGTGCTCGATGGCATGCCGATGAACGTGCGGCAGTACAGCGTGATCAACTTTGAGCCGTCGAATGAAGCGGTGCAGGAGTTCGCGCTCCAGACGGGCGCGTTGCCTGCCGAGTACGGACGCACGATGGGCGCGACGGTGAACATCGTGACCCGGAGTGGGTCGACAGAATGGCGCGCATCGCTGTACGAGTTTTTCCGCAATGACCGGCTCGATTCAAACAATACCTTCAACACGCGAGCGGGATTGCCCCGCGGCAAGGTTCGACAGAATCAATTCGGCGGCACGCTAGGTGGGCCGATCTGGGGAAAGAAGCACTTCGTGTTTGCGGGTACGGAGATCCTACGCAACATCGAAGCCAGCGAGTCGCGATTGACGAGCGTGCCGACGGCCGATGAGAGGCGCGGGTTGTTGAGCTATGTGGATGAGGCCGGCGTCTCGCGCGTGCTCGACCTTTCGGGCAGGATCACGCCGCTAAGTCGACGGCTGGTCGAATTGTATCCAGCGCCGAATACCTCGGGGACGTTGAACTACAACGCGCCCTTGACCATCGCCTTGAATGACTGGCAATGGCACTTGCGCACGGATCACATTTTGACGGAGCGGGATACGGTGACGGTGCGAGTCTCGCGGAATCTGAACGATCAGGAGTACGTGATCAACCGCTTCGGTGGTCCGTTCATCCCGGGCTTTAGTCTGCCGAATCCGGAGAGGACGACGAATGGAACCATCGGCTACGTGCATACGTTCAGTGCGGCGATTCTGAACGAGGCTCGCGTGGGAATCAACCGGTATGCGAATGATCTGGCAAATGGGGACCAGCGGTCGGCGGTGGAGATCGGCTTGCCGAACGGGAACAATGCGAACGGTATTCCGTCGATTACGTTCTCGGCGGGCGGGTTGGAGATGCTCGGAGGACAAAGCTGGTTCAATCGCGAGCAGAATGAGACCACGTGGTTTGCCTCGGACAGTCTGAACGTTCTGCAAGGCCGCCATAACTACAAGTTCGGCGGCGAGGTGTCGCGATATTCGTTCAACACGCGAGGTGCTTCGAATCAGAGGGGCACGGTCACGTTCGATGGCTCGAAGAACGATGTGCTTCCGAAGTCGGCGGCGAATGCTCGAGTGAATGCGCTGGCCGATCTGTTGCTCGGACTGCCGCAACAGGCTTCGATTGTCATCGGCGACTTTGGGCGCGGATATCGACAGTGGGCTTGGGCGCTGTTTGCTCAGGATACGTGGAGGGCGAGTCCGCGGCTGACGCTGAACTATGGCTTGCGATATGAGTACGGGTCGCCCTGGACGGAAACGCATCACAAGCTGTCGAACTTTGTTCCGGGTGCCGGGCTGATTGATGCGAATTCACGGCAGTGGGACGGGCTGTATCGGCCAGATCGGAACAACTTTGCGCCAAGGCTTGGAGTGTCGTATGACGTGAGCGGGTCGGGCCGAACGGTGTTGCGCGGCGGGTTCGGGGTGCTGTACGAAACGCTGCTGCAGGCGAGCACGGTGCAGCCTGTGGAGAATAACGCCCCCTTCTCCGCGGCGGCTGTGACGTTCACACCGACTCCGTTTTCGCGTACGGATGCGCCGTCGACGACCCTGTTGGATCTGCGGTCGAGTGCGCAGCCATCGCGGTCGCTATCGGCGGTCGCGACGGACTTGCGGAATCCATATACGGTGCAGTGGTCGTTCGATGTGCAGCATGTGTTCGGGGATGCATGGGTGGTGGAGATCGGGTATCGAGGCACGCGTGGATTACGGCTGCCGTTGAACTACGACTTCAACCAAGTGCCGATTGAGTTTGGGGCCACGTCGCGCCCGTATCCCGCATTCAATGCGATTACGTTGTTCGACAATGCGGCGCAATCGACGTACCACGGGCTGCAGACGAAGCTCGAGCGGCGGTTCCGAGCGGGGCTGGGATTGCTTGCGGCGTATACGTGGTCGAAGTCGATTGACAATGCGAGCGACTTTTCCTCGGGTGACGCTTCGGAGACAGTCTTGAACTCGTATGATTGGCGGCGGCAGCGAGGCCCTTCGAGCTTTGATGTGCCGCATCGGTTCACGGCGGCGTTCAGCTATGATTTGCCGAAGTCGCGGTATGCGGGGTGGTTGTTGAACGGGTGGCAAACGAACGGGATCGTGACGGTGCAATCGGGGCAGCCGTTTACGCCATTCAGCAGTGTCTTCGATCCGGTGAGGGGGGAGAGTTATAACCGGCTCGTTGTGGTTGGGGATCCGCGGCGAAACGTACCTTCGGGTCTCGCGTACAACCCCGCGGCGTTTGCGTTGCCGGGAGTCGGGGTATTCGGAAATAGCGGGCGCAATGTGGTGCGCGGCGACCGGTTCAGGACTGTCGACTTCTCCCTGTTTCGGAACATCCGCGTGACGGAACGGATGCGGCTGCAGGTGAGAGGCGAGGCGATCAACCTGTTCAACACGGTGAATTACCAGGGTCCGGTGGTGAATCAGGCGACGACTCCAGGGGCGTTTGTGGCGGCGGCGGCTCCGCGGCAGGTTCAGTTGGGGGCGAAGTTTTCGTTCTAAGCCACCGATGAACACTGATAAGACGGATTAGGGCGTGAAGGTGAGGAGGTCCTGGTTCAAGCGATCGCGGT
This sequence comes from Bryobacteraceae bacterium, assembly GCA_035640835.1. Classification (GTDB taxonomy): domain Bacteria; phylum Acidobacteriota; class Terriglobia; order Bryobacterales; family Bryobacteraceae; genus DASQVJ01. The sequence goes on along the minus strand of DASQVJ010000174.1, from coordinate 1,075 downwards.
GAGTGTAGAAGAGGCCGTGGGACGCCTTCTGATATACCTCGAGGCGGCTGTTCTTGATGGCGGCGGCGCTGCGTTTGGCGGTGATCTCGAGGGGTTGGAACGGGTCGGAGTCGCCGTGGATGATGAGCGTGGGCACGGTGAAGGCAGCCATGTCGGGGCGGAAGTCTGTTTCGTTCACGGCGCGATAGAGTTCGAGCATCCCGGTGGCGGAAGATTGCAGGCAAAGGCCGACGGCCCAGTCCTGAATTCCCTCGGACACTTTCACGCCAACATGGTCGCCGAAGAACGGTCCGGCTACAGCCTTCAAGTACTGCGGACGATCGGCAATGATGCCTGCGCGGAAGGGATCGTAGACGAGGCTGCGGTCCATGCCCTCCGGGTTGTCGTCGCCCTTCAAAAGGAACGGCGTGTTTGAACCGACCAGCACCGTCCTTGCGACTCGGTCTGCACCGTGGCGTGCAAGATAGCGCGCGACGACGGCCCCTCCTAGCGAGAACCCTGCAAGAGTGGCATCGCGGAGATCGAGTTGTTCGATGACGGTTGCGAGATCGTCGGCAAGCGTATCGAAGTCATAGCCGTGACCGGGTTGATCGGAACGGCCGCAGCCGCGCTGGTCGTAGGTGATGCAGCGGAGTCCTTTCGCTGTCAGGTGCGGGATCTGATATTCCCACATGTCCGAGCCCATGGCCCAGCCGTGAATGAGAAGCAGGGTCTTGCCTGCCCCCCAGCATGTGTAAGAGAGGCTCGTACCATCTTTCGTTTTCAAGTAGGGCATGTCCACATGGTGGACCGGCGAAGGCAGAGTCGCAATTACGCCGGAGGTAATGGCGAGGCTTACCGGGGCTGGTTTATGGTTGACTCGTGCACACCTCGGCACCGGTGGGAGCGCTTCTGCGCGAATGGAGGCAGCGGCGGAGGCTGAGTCAGCTCGAGCTGGCGGTGGATGCGGACATCTCGACGAGGCATTTGAGCTTCATCGAGACCGGGCGTTCGCAGCCGAGCCGCGAGATGATCCTGAAGATCGCCGAGCGTTTGCAGGTTCCTTTGCGGGATCGGAACACGCTCCTGACGGCGG
>DASQVJ010000173.1:0-4433 GCA_035640835.1 Bryobacteraceae bacterium | reverse complement strand
AGGCTGGCCCGAGGGTTGTTTTCAAACACTTCTGATTGGCTCGGATGTTGTGCCCCAAGTCATTGCTGATCGTAGGGTTCGCGGGGTCACTCTCACGGGAAGCGTGGACGCCGGGAAGGACGTCGCCTCGCACGCCGGCAGAAACATCAAAAAGACCGTTCTTGAGCTTGGCGGCAGCGATCCCTTCATCGTGATGCCGAGCGCTGACGTCGATGAAGCAGCGAAGGTGGGCGTGAAGGCTCGCATCATCAACAACGGTCAATCCTGCATAGCGGCAAAGCGCTTCATTGTGCATCGCGACGTGTACAGGCAGTTCGAGCGGAGCTACGTAGAAGGCATGCGCCAACTTCGGGTCGGCGATCCAATGCTCGAGGACACGGACTTGGGACCGCTCTCAACCGCAGAAGGTCGCGGGACTCTGGAAAAGCAAATGAAGGAAAATGTGGCTGCTGGAACTCGCGTGCTTCTTGGAGGCAAGCGCATCCAAGGCAAAGGCTATTTCTTTGAACCGACAGTCGTCGTGGACCCTCCTCCCTCCGCGCCGGCCGCGAACGACGAGATGTTCGGACCCATAGCTACCCTGTTCCGGGCCGATAGCGCGGAGCATGCGATTCAGATCGCCAATTCGACACAGTTTGGGCTCGGCGCCAGCGTCTGGACCTCCGAACGCTCGGACCAACTTCGATTCCGCGATGAGATTGAAGCCGGCATGGTGTTTTTCAACGCAGTGGTTGCTTCCGATACTCGCATTCCCTTCGGTGGAGTGAAGAACTCCGGCTATGGACGTGAGCTGAGCGCCGCCGGACTTCGAGAGTTCGTAAATGTTAAAACTGTGTGGGTTGCCGAGCCGAAAACGGAGACCGTGGTCTCCTCGACGGAGTAGAACATCTTAAAACTCCTTCAGGAACGATTTGGCGGCCAAATGACGTCCTATACTGTGATGATGTTTCGATTTGCCGGCCTCGTGGCCTTGGCGTTTTTGACAGTCTCGACGCCCGCTGCTCGATCGGACTATCTCAGCATCAAGCAGAAGTTCTCAGCCATCGAGAAGCAGAAGACAAAGCCCGGGGAGCGCATCCCAATCAGCAGTGTGGAATTGAACGAGTATGTTCGAACGGAGCTCCCGAAGGTGAGCCCGCAGGGAATCACTGAACCCTCGGTCGAGTTGCTCGGCAACAACGTAGCCACAGGGCGCGCGAAGATCAACTTCTTGCAGCTCCAATACGGTACGGAGAAGCCGAACTGGGTCCTGCGAAAGCTGCTGGACGGCGAGAGGGATGTGGCTGTCCGAGCCAAGGTCACCAGCGCTAACGGCGAAGCGACGGTCCACCTCGAGCGCGTTGAGATTGCCGGAGTTCCCATCGAGGGTTCCGCGCTCGATTTCATCATGCGCAACTACGTGCTGCCGAAGTATCCCGACGCAGCTCTGGACCGCCCGTTCGATCTTCGCTACAACATGGAGCGACTGGAAGTGCGGCCGGGCGTCGCCTACGTGGTGATGAAGCGCCAAACCACTGCAGCAGGTACTCTGCGTTAACCCGCATCAGAACCGCAGCTTGAGTGCAAGCTGAATCGATCGCGGCTCACCGGGGCCGATACCGGGAGCACTCCCGCCGTTGCGCGTATTCGTCATCAGGCCAAAGCTGGTTGTCGCCGCAAATGACGTGCCGGGGTTGGCCCAGTTCGTTCGATTGAAGAGATTGAAAGCCTCGGCCCGGAACTCGGCAATCACGCGTTCCGTGATTGCGGTGCTTTTGAACACGGAGAAGTCGACGGCGCCAAACCCGGGTCCCGGAAGTGCGTTTCGTCCGATATTCCCGAAGGTGCCATCCGCGGGACGTGCAAAAGCAGCAGCGTTGAAGTAGCGTCGACTCGTGGTGTTTGCCGGCTGCACGACGTTCGCGAAGGGATCGCCGACAAGGTCGACGCGATCTGCTCCATCAAAGCTGTTGCTCACGTTCGTGCCTGCCCGGATGTCGAGGGGCAGGCCCGTGTGCGCGGAGATGAAGCTATTGAGGCTCCAGCCGCTCCCGAGCCACCTGGGCACCTTCTTCAGCGATGGCACTTCATAGCTCGCACCGGCGACGAATACATGCCGGGCATCGAAGTCAGCTGGACCGCGCTCCCGTCTCAGGTCGTAGCTGTTTGCAGGCACAATGAAGCGAGCGTCCGAGCCGTTGTCGATCGCAGTCGAGTATGTGTAGGCCACTCTCAGATGGAGGCCTCGCATGCCGCTGACGTTGAGCATGGTCTGCAACGAGTTGTACGCCGAGTTGCCGATCGTCTGCAGCTCGTTGATCGTCCCGAGCTGCGGATACAGCGATGCATATGGCCGCCGCGCCTGCAACGGACCGCTGGTCCCTGGAATCGGTGCATTGATGTTGCGTGTCAGCGGCAGTTTGCGTCCCGTGCTGCCGACGTAGGAGACCTGAGCGCTCGTCCTGCTTCCGAGCTGGCGCTGAACCGTGAAGTGGTAGTTCTGCACGTAAGGCGTTCGCAGATCCTGACTCACCGAATAAGCACCGAACGGCGGTACCGGACTGACGCTGCCGAAGACCGGCTCATTGGGCACCAACACAAATCCGCTGCGAGTCAGATTGTAAACCGGATCCGGTCCGCCGGGGTTTGCATTGACACCGGATGCACCCGAGTTGGAGGGGCTGTTGGAGGCGAAGTACGTGATGTGGAACAGATCGTAATAAATGCCGTATCCCGCCCGAAGCGTCCAGGAGCTTTGTGCCGAGGGCTGCCATGCGAGGCCAACACGTGGCGCGACGTTGTTCCAGTCGCGTCGATAGAGCCGCTCAGGCACCACGATTCCTGTCTCGGGCAGGAACGTAGTGAGGCTGTCCTTGGTATCCCGCAGCACGCCAAGATAGGTGTACCGGACACCATAATTCACGTTCAGGGTCGGCGTGACCTGCCACGAATCATGTGCGAACAGGTCCCACGAGTTTTGTCTCAGGTCGCGAGCGAGTCTGCCGCGAGTGATGCGGGCGCCGCTGTTCGGACTGACATAGCCGGCGAGGAAGTCGGCCATAACGCGATCCGACTGTGAGAAAGCGCCGCTAGCCCACGGGCCACCCGAGCCGTCGAACGTGAACGTCCCGCGCTTGTTGATCTCATTGAAAACATCCAGTCGTGCCACGCGCACTTCGCCGCCGAGCTTCCATTGATGCCGGCCTCGCACCATCGAGACCGTGTCCGTGAGATGCCAGGTTGTGTCCACACGGCCCTGCGGTTGCGTAGGACCCACACCGGCAAAGCCTGACAGGTTGATCGTCGGTGCGCCGCGGAGTTCCGGCTCGGTCACTCCTGTGTTCAAGCCAAGCGCCACCGGATCCGCGCTGCGATCTGCATCGTTGAACGTCGGCTTGAAGTAATTCACGCCGGCCACGAACTGGTTCACGGTCGAGGGAGAAAGCGTGCTGGTGAGGGCCAGCGCATAGTTATGCAGTCTGCTTGTGGCGACCTGGAAATACTCGAGGTACGGCGACCCACTGAACGCGGTCTGCGAACCCGTCGCACCGAAATAGCGAACCGACAAGTTATGCCGCTCGGTAATCGCGTGATCGATCTTGAGCACGGCGTTGTCGGTGAGATAGTCGTTGTCTTGGTTGCTGAAGAAATTGTTTGAAACCGCCGCACCGGAGCGCCCCACCGCCGGCCAGAGCGACAGAAGGTTACGTGAAACCGGATTCTCGGCCACATTAGAGGCCCGGAGGACCGCCCGGCCTCGTTCAAGCCACGCATCAGACGGAGTGGTCGCGAGCAGTGCATTGCCGATTCGAATGCGCTGACCCTCAAACGTCGCAAAGAAGAACGTTCGATTGCGAACCACCGGGCCGCCGAGCGCGAACCCGTACTGATGATTGCGGATCTTTCGTTTCGCTGAGCCCGCGGGAGCTACAGGAGAATTCGCCGCTAACGCCTCATTGCGATTGAAGTAGAACAACGAACCGTGGAGCTGATTCGTGCCGCTGCGAATCGCGAGGTTTACGTTGGCGCCACTGTTGCGACCCTGCTCGCTGCTCCCGATCGACTGCAGCGAGAACTGATCAATCGCTTCCACCGGCACAAGCGTGTTCGGTACAGCCGACACGCCTCCCTGATTGCCCGCAGAGGCGTTCTGCCAGGCGTCGTTGTTGTCGGCCCCATCAAGCTGGAAATTATTGCTGCGGCCCCGATTGCCGTTAACAGCGTAGAACGATGTGCCCTGCAGCACGACTCCCGGAGACAGCCGCAGTAAGCGCAGGAAGTCGCGGCCGTTCAGCGGCAGATCGCTTACGAGTTGCGAACCTACTACCATATTGCGCGCGCTGGATTTGGTCTCCAAGCGTTCCGCCGGCGCTTCCACCAGGACTGAGACGGCCTGCCCTTCGGGGCGGACCGTCATGTTGAGCGTGGTTGCGACCGATACGACGACAGAAACT
>DASQVJ010000172.1:0-8285 GCA_035640835.1 Bryobacteraceae bacterium | reverse complement strand
GGCTACCACACAATCAGCATTGCGAGTCAGAGAAACGGGCCGGTTCGCTCCTGATGGTCGAAGCAGCAGGATCCGCGAGGATTCCAACTTTCGAGAGTCATGACGGCCGCGTCAAAAAAGGACATGCGGAGCGCGTCGAGCGGCTACATAGCCGCATCCAATTACGACCAGCAGCAGCGTGAGAACCTCGCTGTCGCCCAGGTTGTGTTCGAAGAATCCTTCGGCGAGAACCGCAAGGATGACTGCAATAGCAGCATGCAAGACAAACCTGGTCTCACCAGAAGCCGGCCGGCAAAGAGCCACCCAAAAATCGAACGCCGCCCTGCCGAGCATCCAAAGAAGGAAAACTAACGCTGGAACACCGCGTTCGGCCGCGTATTGCAGGTAAATGTTATGGAGGTGTCCGTACCAGCCACGAGGAAGCGGGCGGGGTATATCCGCAGGCACGAATCGATCGAACTGGGGGCGGATCTGCTCGGGGCCGAGTCCAAACCAGGGGTGCGCCTTAACCATAGCCCAGCCTGTGCGACGCATAACTGTCCGGCGCGAGTTGGAGTCGACATCACCGTGAGGCTGAATCACCGAAGCGACGCGGTCACGAACGTGAAATGGCACAATCGTGAAGATCAGCAGGGCGACGATCGGGATTGCCGCAACAGCCCATCTTCGCCAGCTCCAAACCAGAAAGATTAGACCCACAGGAACGCCGAGCAGGAACACACTGCGTGTCAAGCCGAGAACGAGAGAAACCGAGACGAAGGGTAGGCAACACCAGGCAATCACTGTGTCGCGGCGTTTATCGGAGAAGAACACGATTGAGACGAGCAGCAGCAGAACGATCATCTGCACTGCCCCAAACGTCATCCAGTGGCTTGCAAAACCTGTGATGCGGCTGTCGAGGAAGAAGCCGTAGGTGTTCGCGTTCTCCGTGAGAGCAATGTGGCGGCGATCGGCATATTGCCATAAGCCGCGAAGAGCGGATAAGGTAGCGACACCACCCCAGGTCAGAACAAGTGTTCGAATCTGCGCAATGGACTCGAATGTACTGGCTATAAGCAGGAGAGCGGAGAAGACGAAGAACTTGCGAATCTGCGGTAGTCCTCCGATCGGATCCGGCGAAAGAAAGAGTGCTACGACAGTGACCGCGAAGAACAGCGCCAGAGGCAGTTTGAGAGGAGGAAACCGAAGCGGCTGCCGTGACCCGAACAGAGTCAATAGCGCGAGTCCCATCGAAAGCTGAGAAACGGCAATTGAGAAAAGAGTACTCACCGCAGACACAAAGGTCAGGTAGAAGCTCACTTGGTACAGAGTGACGCGCGTGGGCCACAGCGCGATAACTGGAGTAGCGCCGAGCGCCTCGACCGGCCGCGTTGCCGAGATGCTGTCCGGAAGGATCTGGGGAGCTCCAGAATTCATAGCATTAATACGCGCCCGCGCCCGTCAGCACTCTTGGAACCGTCTTTAACAGGATCGAGAAATATAGGCGGGCAGAGGCGCGCCTCACGAACAATAGATCGAGTTCGCGACGCTGTGCATAGCTCAGGCGGTTCCTACCCATCAGCTGCCAGAGACCAGTCAAACCCGGTCGCAGCGAGAGCAGCTCTGCAGCGCAATCGCCATAAAATTTGTCAATCTCCACTCTTGTGATTGGACGAGGTCCGACGAACGACATCTGCCCCTGCACGACATGGAACAACTGAGGAAGCTCATCGATGGACGTGCGCCTGCACCAGGCTGCGAAACGGCTGGTCACTCGCGGGTCGTCCGCTGATTTAATCGTCGGATCACAATCTATGAATTCGCCTGCGCCCCACATAGTTCGGAACTTCCACATGCGGAGCGTCTCGCCGCGCCAGCCGACTCGAGTGTGCCGTATGAGTGGGGAGCGGCGGGAAAGCGCCGTGATGACCGCAGCCACGACCATCAAGAGCGGCAACAGAAGCGCCAGCGCAACCGTGGCGGCTACAGGTTCAAACAGATAGATCTTGCGCAGCGGCAGGCTAGCGGTTTGTTCCCGCAGCGATATTAGTTCAGTGAATGGTGTCGATGCCACGTTTGTCCTACTGAGGCTTAGTCTCTTGTCTATTGGGACATCGCGATAGACGCCCAGGGAACGCGTCGCGCAATTTTGGCGAAAGGCTGTTCCCCGCGCCTGCGTCAGTTGTCTCACCTTACAAGACGCTCAATCCAATGGAGCGCTCGAGTGCGGACTTCCAGGGATCGTACTCAACGCATCGATTTCATGCCATCGAAAAAGGTCGTATTCTTTTTTCCCGCGTTTTCGAGTCAGGAAGCTACGGCTCCGCTGGGTATTCTGGCTGTGTCGACGCCACTGCTCCAGGCGGGTTATCAGGTCCGCATCATCGATTCGACCATCACTCCGAATTTCAAAAAGCGAGTGCTGAAAGAGTTGGATGACGCGCTCTGCCTCGCGGTTTCGCTGGTCACAGGGCCAATGATCAAGGAGACGGTGGAGATCGCGCGCGCGGCCAAGAAGCTATACCCGCAGAAACCCGTAATACTCGGTGGATGGCATCCGTCTCTGCTTCCCGCGCAGACGCTGGCAGCGGAGTATGTCGACATCGTTGTGAAGGGCCAGGGTGAGGATGCGCTGCTCGAAATAGTGCAGCGGGTCGAAGCGGGGGAGTCTCTCGAGGGCGTAGAGGGCGCCGGGTACAAGCAGGATGGCCGGATCGTGTTCAACGCGCCGCGTGCCCTCAAGCCGATTCGAGAGTTGCCGCCCAAGGCCTATCACCTCGCCGACTTCGATGCCTACGAACGCGTGTGCGGACGGCGTTGGGCGATGTACACATCGAGCCTCGCGTGTCCGTATAACTGCGCGTATTGCACCAATGACGGAGTGTACGGGCGGAAGTGGAATGCGCTCGATCCGGAACAGGTCGTCGAAGAGACAACGGATCTCGTGACCCGCTACCGCCTCGGGCTTCTATGGATCGTTGACGACAACTTCCTGGTGGACCACGACAGGGCGTTAGGCATAGCCGAAGGACTCGTTCGCAAAGGCGTGACGTTCGACTGGAGCGTTCAGGCGTCCACGAACCTGGTCGCGCGGTTTTCTGTGGCGGAACTAAAGCTGCTGCGGCGGGCAGGGCTTTCGCAAGTGTCGCAAGGCGCCGACAGCGGATCGCCGGCCGTGCTCAAGCTGATGAACAAGGACGGTTTCCAGAAAATCGACACCATCTATCTGGCGGCGGAAAAGCTCACAGAGGCCGGAATCCGGCCGTCGTTCAACATGATCTTCGGGTTTCCTGGTGAAACGGAGAAGGACAGACGCCTATCGGTCAACATGATCATGAATATCTGCCGCCGGTATCCGGGCGCGGAGTTCTGGACCAACATCTTTACTCCCTATCCGGGCGCGCCGGTGATGCAGAATGCTTTCGAACTGGGCATTCAGGTTCCTTCGACTCTTGAAGGCTGGGTGGATTTCTTTCCGCGTTACACGACTCTTCCCTGGCTGAAAGGAAAAGAACACAAAGAGCTGCAGACCATGCGCGAGTACCTGCGGGTGGCATTCAATCGCGTCCCAATCGGCGTGAAGCGCAAGCGCGCCATCCAGCGGACGGTTCACGAAATGATTGCCATTCCCGCGCGCTGGAGAATCGATCACGACTTCTATTCGATGCCGTTTGAGCTCTGGCTAAAAGACGCGGTGAATCGCTTATTCGAGCCGCCCAAGGCCAAAGTAGACGCGCATCAACTCGAGGCGGAAGTTGTCGCATGCTAGGAAACGCGTCAAGGAAGGTGGTGCTGTTCCTGCCTCCGTATGCCGGCAAAGTTCTCGGTCCACCTTTGGGCTTACTCAGCCTGGCGGCATCGTTGAGAGAGGCCGGATATGTGCCTCGCATTATCGACGGAGCCCTGCGGCCCGACTACATGCGCATGATCGCGGAGGAGATTCAGGATTGCGCTTGCTTCGGTGTGTCGCTGCTCACCGGGCCGATGATCCGCGACGCCATTTCTGCTACTCGCTTTGTACGGTCAAGACGGGCGGGCCTCCCCATCATCTTTGGAGGATGGCATCCGAGCCTGCTCACTGCCGAGACGCTGCGCGAGGACTTCGTCGACGTGATCGTGCGACACCAGGGCGAAAAGACGCTGGTGGAACTTCTCGACCGTATCAGCGCCGGTCGAAGCCTCGATTTGGTGCCGGGCTGCTGGTTCAAGCGAGACGGCAAGATCTATCAGAACCCCGACCGGCCTTCTACGCCCTTGTCAGATCTTCCGGTTCCGGCCTACGACCTGGTGGACTTCGACGCGTACGAAATCGCAAGCGGCTCCCGCAAGCTCCCGTACGCAACCAGCATCGGGTGCCCGTACGCGTGCAATTACTGCACGGACATGGTCTTTTATAACCGTCGCTTCAATGCTTATGACGCGAAACGCGTGGTCGAGGAGCTGACGAGCCTGGTTCAACAGCACAGACTTTCGGAAGTAGCGCTAGTGGATTCCAATTTCCTGGTCGACGTTCATCGCGCTGTCGCCATCGCGCGCGGAATTCTCGATTCGGGTGTTCGATTTCGCTGGACGTTCCAGGCTTCCACCGATCTCCTGTGCCGCATGACGGATGACGAAGTTCACCTGCTTGCCGCAAGCGGCGTCAGTCACATCGGGTTTGGTACAGAATCCGCTTCGCCTGAAGTGCTGTACGCGATGAACAAGCGTCACCAGCACATTCCGGATATTCATGAGGCCGCGCGTAAGTGCTCGCAGGCCGGCATTCGAGTCACTTTGAATCTGATTCTAGGTTACCCGGGCGAAGAAGAGCGTCATCGCAAAGAGACATTGCGCGTGATGGGAGAAATCGCTTCGCGCTACGAAAATGTGACCTTCTCTCCCAACGTGTTCGTCCCATATCCCGGCATACCCATCTGGCCCGAGTTACGAGAGCGCGGTCTGGCCGAGCCGGCCTCGCTCGAGGAGTGGGCGCGCATTGACCTCGGCACGAACGCACTGCCGTGGCTTCAGGGTCAGGTCTTTAGAAGACTACAGCGAAGCATCTCGTATTTCTTATTGGACGATCAGTTGAAAAAGGCGCGACGCAAATCGCGTTCCGGGTTGCTCCGCAGCGTTCTCGCCCTAGTCCGCCAGCCGCTGTGCTGGCGACTGAGGCACTCCTTCTTCGATCTGCCGCTCGAACTCTGGCTCTCGATGGCCCAGCAATGGCTTGTTGTGCGGCGGTCGCTCCTCACCGGAGAGGGACTGAGCCGCGTATTTACCAAGGCCGGTTGACGTCATGGCTGACATTCTTCTCACGCATAGCAATCATGTCTTCTTCGATCGCAAGCAAACGGAGAAAATGCAGCCGTATCCTCCTCTGCAAACTATGCTGGCCGCGGCTGTTCTGCGACAGCACGGTATCGACGTAGCACTCTTTGACCCCACGCTGGAGCCGCCGGAGGAAGGCTTTCAGAAGGCACTGGAACACAACAGGCCGAAGATGATCGTCGTCTGCGAGGACGATTTTAACTTTCTTTCCAAGATGTGCTTGACGCGCAACCGCGAGTTGGCCTTCTGGATGGCGCAGAAGGCTAGAGAGCAAGGCATCGCAGCGGTTGTGCACGGCTCAGACGCGTCGGACCATGCGAGCGAGTACATCGGGGCGGGTTTTTCTGCGGTTCTCATTGGCGAAGTAGAAGCCACATTAGTGGAACTCGCGCAAGGGAGCGCACTTGCCTCCATCGACGGTCTTGTGTATGGCGAGCACGGCGTCATTCACCGCAACCGGCCGCGCAACTTCGAAGAGAATCTCGATTCTCTGCCGTTACCCGCCTGGGACCTGATCGACATCCAAGGATACCGCCAGGCGTGGATGAGCCGGCACTCGTATTTCTCGTTGAACATGGTCTCCAGTCGCGGTTGTCCATTCCATTGCAACTGGTGCGCAAAGCCGATTTACGGCAACAGCTATCATGCACGCTCAGCGCGGGCCGTCGCCGGCGAGATGTACCACGTTAAGACGAGGTTCGATCCGGGGAAGATCTGGTTTGCCGACGATATCTTCGCGCTTTCTCCGAGATGGACGCTGGAGTTCGCCGACGCCGTCGAAGAGATGAGTGCGCACGTGCCGTTCAAAATGCAATCGCGGTGCGATCTGATGACGCGCGACACGGTGGCCGCCCTCCGCAGGGCAGGCTGCGAAGAGGTGTGGATGGGCGCAGAGTCCGGATCACAGCGGATACTCGACGCCATGGACAAGGGCATCCTCGTTGAACACATCTATAAGGCGCGGGAGAACCTGGCACGACATGGAATTCGCGCCTGCTTCTTTCTGCAGTTCGGCTATCTTGGCGAGGACTGGAGCGACATTGACAAAACGATCCAGATGGTGCGCGAGACACAACCGGACGACGTCGGCGTGTCTGTGTCGTACCCGCTGCCGGGTACGAAATTCCACCAGATTGTCTCGGCACAGCTTGGAGTGAAGCAGAACTGGTCAGACAGCGCGGACCTGAGCATGATGTTTCGCGGAACGTATCCAACCGAGTTCTATCGCGCTCTAACGGAAGCCGTCCATCTGGAAGTACGCGGAGGAGGTGGCCTCGACGCGGCTTGGCGACGGGTTCGCGAGGTCAAACAGTCGGCTGAACGCAGGGTGAACGTTGCATGAGGCTGCTCCTGACACACGGCTACTTTATCCGCGACGATCCCAAGGAGCAACAGATTTGGAAGCCCTACGCTCCGTTAGGCTTGCTGTATTTGTCGTCACACCTCAAGCAGAAGGGCTATGCGGTCGAGGTCTACGACTCCACGTTTGGCTCACGACAAGAGTTATTCGATCTGATTGACGCAGGGCCCGCCGGAATCATCGGCGTTTGCGGCAATCTGATGACGCGGTCCAATTGCGTAGACATCGCGGGCAGGGCCAAGGCGGCGGGGTGGCGCGTCATCCTGGGTGGGCCGGAGCCTGCGAATTACCCGGATGAGTACCTGGCCAGCGGCGCCGATGTAGTCGTGCAGGGTGAGGGTGAACTGGCACTGGAAGAGCTACTCGCCTGCGATATGAATCCGTCCGCTTTGCCGAACGTCGCCGGCATCATCTTTCGTGGTCCGGATGGGGAATTGGTCCGCACTGGTGGCTCCCGATTGATTCCTGACCTCGATGGTCAACCGTGGCCCGATCGAGATCAGGTAAACATGTCTTTGTATCTACAGACATGGCGCGAGCATCACGGGCACGGCTCGATGTCACTCATCACCGCGCGTGGTTGCCCCTACAACTGCAATTGGTGTAGTCACTCCGTGTATGGCAAGACTCACCGGAGGAGGTCGCCACACGCGACTGCGACTGAGGTTGAGTTTCTGCTGGAGCGTTATCGGCCGGAAATGTTGTGGATTGCGGACGACGTATTTACGATTCATCACGGCTGGATTCTTGAGTACGCGGCGGAGCTGAGGGCGCGCCGCATCCGGGTTCCATTTGAATGCATCACCCGTGCGGACCGCCTGAATGAGCGAATCGCAGCCACACTAGCAGAGTTGGGCTGTACGCGCGTGTGGATCGGATCGGAGAGTGGATCACAACGAATCCTCAACGCTATGCAACGCGGCGTAACCGTGGAACAGGTTCGCAAAGCGGTCACACTCTGCAGGCAGAACGGCATTCAGACAGGCATGTTCCTGATGTGGGGTTATGAAGGCGAGGATCTGAGTGATATCGAGGCCACGATCGATCACGTGAAAGCATGCCGGCCCGATGTGTTCTTCACCACTGTGTCATATCCGATCAAAGGCACGCCTTATTTCGATAAGGTTGCCGACCGTGTAGTGAACATCCGGCCGTGGAAAGATACGACGGATCGCGAGTTCACGATCGTCGGCCGCCATTCCCGCCGGTTTTATCAGCACGCGGACGAACTGCTGCGCAGCGAAATGGCACCCGATCCGGACGCGCAACGAACGGCCGTGGCACGTGAGGCGCTGCACCTTTCGTTTGACGAGGTGGAGGTGTAGCTCATGAGCAGTGCAGCATTTGACCGCCTGGCCGCGAGCTATGACGATATGTGGACGCATTCGGCGATCGGCGTTGCGCAAAGGGACGCCGTCTGGCGCCATTTGGGTCGTGTATTCACACCCGGTCAGAGCGTGCTGGAACTTGGTTGCGGAACCGGTGAGGATGCGGTTCGTCTGCAGCGATCTGGAGTGACTGTCGTGGCGATTGATTCGTCACCCGGCATGGTGAGCGTGGCCCGCCGGCGTGGAATAGACGCTGCCGTGCGACGCATCGAGGATCTGCAGCTTGTCGAAGGAGTGTTCGATGGAGC
>DASQVJ010000171.1:0-17442 GCA_035640835.1 Bryobacteraceae bacterium | reverse complement strand
ACTTCGGATCGAGTCGTAAGAAGGAAGCGGCTGGCGCGGCGCTAATCCGGAAAAAGGTCGCCGACTTCCATGCGGAGCGTCCGATCTGCCTTCCCTCCATGCTCGAACAGTTGCAAGTGCCCGTTCGCGTAGCTCAGCTTCGCGACACCCTTATAGTCCGGCGGGATTCGAAACAGGAATGCTGCATAGGATCGAGTCGCAGTCTCACTTGCGTCAAGGTATGAATAGATTGGACGATCGAAGATCCTGCCCTGCCTGACTAATACCGGAAAGGGCTCGTGTAGTCCGGTGGTCCCGAATTCAAGGCCCCGAGCAGCCGGTCGGCCGTTCTCCACGTGCTGCCATGCATTGAACCATGGATAATCGGCTGATTTCCAGATGTAGCCGATCAACAAGCCTCGAGAGACACTGCTCGCAGTCGTCCATCCGTACTCGTCCTCGATCGTATAGGACACCACGCTCGGAGCAGGCCCGGAGTCCAGCCGCCTCAGATCGACTGGAACACCGTTTTGTGATGCACGAGGCCACTTAACTGCAGATTGCTGAGGGTTCGGGAGCGGACTGGATTGCACGAAGCCACGCGTGCCATTCGAGTCGACGAGCGTATGCGCGTCGAGAAACGGTGGAGCTATCGTCGGATGCTGCACCATGTTGTAAATTCGGCCAAGCCGGTTAGTGTTTGTCACTCGCTCCGTGACGCTGAAGAAAGCGGCGTTCTGCGATGAACGGATGCGGCGGACGACCTGAAGACCAGCCAGCGGAAGGACGGCAGACATCTCCGCCTCAAGATGCTCCGCGATCACTCGCGGAGGTACCGCGAGTCGCCACATGACCCTGGACGCTTCGCCATGGAAGGGCATCCCGTTCCGGCGCTCCGCTTCGGACGGTGGTCCCCAGCGATCCAAGCACAAGAAGTGGCCCATAGGGCGAGGACTCCCGCCTGAACCTGAGCCAGCGGAATCCCACGTCAGTGGGTTCAGCCGAAGATCGGCCAGATGGAAATCGGAGATGGAGCCGCCAGCCAGTTCCACTCGAAGGCTGGTTGTCTTCCCGTCAAGAAGCACCGCTGGACGACTCTGGTCGGTGCTTTGCGACCACGCGAGCCACATCAGAGAAATTACAGGAACCGCCGTAAGGAAGTAACGTGGCATAGATCTAGATAACAACACATTGCTGCTGCCGGCCTCTCGGTAACGAATGAACAAAACTGAGCCCCGACTGCAGCGGTGTCTGCGAGGCAAAATGTCGTTTAAATGAGCCAAAGGCTCGCTCGTTTCGCCCGACTAGTGCCTTCGTCAGGTGATGCCGGAGTTGCGCTCGGCGCTGGGGAAGCCTCCCGCACGCCTCATCTCCGCACCGAGCTGAAGACGTAATCCCGTTCCTTTGCCTTCGAGTGGCAGGAATGGCACTGAGCGCGCCCGCTCGCCTGCAATTTTCCCGTCCGCTCGTCGCGGTCGAAGGCCTCGAATCCCCATCCGCCGGTCTCCTGGTACAACTGATCGTTCTTCACCATCACCGCCACGCTCCGGCGCTCGCCCTCGAGGACGATGCCCTTGGCCTGCCCTTCGCCATCCTTCGTGAAAATGCCTTCGTCGACGATCACCGACCCATCGGGAAACTTGCCTGTTCGATACCCCTTCATCGCCTTGTCGTTCGCGTAGTAATGATGAATCCCGCCGCGGTTCGCGAACGATGGATGATCTGGGCCCACGACGATGCTCTTCACGTGCTGCCACTCGCGGAATCCGCTCGGATATGGAACCTCCGCCTTGTACTGGGTCGTCGTGGGCTTGCAGGCCCTCATTCGTTCGCGTAACCAGGCCCGCCAGCGTGAGAACGAGGCGCTGCGCCTGCAGGCACGTTCCTCCGAGCTGGCCGCTCAATTGTCCGCGGCTCAGCTCAGCGCCCTAAAAACACAGCTTCAGCCGCACTTCCTCTTCAACACGCTCGGCGCCACCACGTCGCTTATCAGGCAACACAAGAACCAGCACGCCGAGACAATGATCGGCCGCTTGAGCGACCTCCTGCGCCTCACCCTCGAGGATGTCGACGCCCAGGAGGTGCCGCTCTGGCGCGAGCTCGACTTCCTTCGCATCTATCTCTCCATCGAACAGGTTCGTTTCGAGGACCGGCTACGCGTTGGGATTGCGGCCGATCCCGAAGCCGGCGACGCCCTCGTGCCCCACATGGTTCTCCAACCAATTGTCGAGAACGCGGT
Source organism: Bryobacteraceae bacterium (assembly GCA_035640835.1). Classification (GTDB taxonomy): domain Bacteria; phylum Acidobacteriota; class Terriglobia; order Bryobacterales; family Bryobacteraceae; genus DASQVJ01. The sequence continues at coordinate 15,224 of DASQVJ010000171.1, read as the reverse complement.
TCGCCATGGCCTCGGCCGGAGCGAACAGTCGGTCTGCATCCAGGTGGAAGCGTCCAGAATGGGGAAGGACCTCATGTTGACTGTGACGGATGACGGCCCCGGCAGCCCGTCGGGCGGGTTTGAAGGAAATGGAATCGGGTTGCGCAACACGCGAGATCGACTGCAGCGACTCTACGGCGTGGCCGCCGCGCTCATCGCGGAGGACCGCAGCCCTCATGGCGTGCGCGTCACGATAACGCTGCCCTTTCATTTCGGGCGTGCGGAGGATTCCGAGTGCGGCTGAAGATCCTGATTGCCGACGACGAGCCACCTGCTCGCGAGGACCTCAAGCTCCTGCTCCGCGGCGATCCCGACGTCGAGGCCGTATCCGAGGTGCGCAATGGACGGGAGGCTGTCGCGGCTATCCGAGAGCACTTCCCCGACCTCGTCCTGTTCGACGTTCAGATGCCGCGCATGGATGGCCTCGATGTTGTCGAAGCCGTCGGCGCCGATCGCATGCCCGCGGTCATTTTCGTCACCGCGCATGACAGGTACGCGATCCGCGCCTTCGAGATCAGCGCTGTCGATTACCTGCTGAAACCGGTCACCCAGGAGCGCTTCCGAGTGGCCTTTGATCGGGCGAAGTCGCGGCTCGGTGTGTGGACCGCCGACGAAGCTGCCCGGCAGATGCGCTCCGTCCTGGATGCGATCGCCAATCCGCACCGTCCGCTGACTCGCCTGGTCATCCGCAACGGTGAACGCGCCATCTTCCTGTCGCTCGAGGAGGTGGATCGGATCGAGGCTTCGCAGAACTACGTGCGGCTCCATGCGGGGCCGGCTGTCTACCTGCTGCACGTGCCCATGAACACGATCGAAGCGTCACTCGACCCTTCCTGTTTTATGCGCATCCACCGCTCCCATATCGTGAACGTCAAACGCATCAAGCAGGTCTGGACCCTGGCTTACGGACAATACCTGGTCGAGCTGATCTCCGGCGAGCGCCTTCGTACCGGCCGGACATATGGCGAACGGATTCGTGAGCTTCTGTCGAACCCGTTCTGAAAACTTCCGTCGCCTGGATTGTTCTGCATCATTCCCGGAGATGGTCGGTCGAGGGACTCACGCAAAGTCGCCAAGCCGCCAAGACGGATAACGGCAACCATGACGTCGTCTCCTTGGTCACTTCGTGTACAAGAAGCATTAGCCGCCGCCATCCGAACCGCTAGACAAAGCCAGGCTCACCTGGTAGCGACGGCAGCGAAAGGCCGCGGAATGCGTAAAGGTAGACGGGAGATCGGCCGAGACGACGCCGCGACATCACGCAAAAAAATCTGGAAACTGAAACAACAGTGATATAAAATCCCTCCGGATTACTTAATTCGGACGGTGCTTCGCCGCCCGGACGTTCACTCCTGCGGATGCTGTTCGTGTGTCCGCAATCCGTCCACCTGAAGCCAGGCTCAGTCTGCCTGCATAGGAGGAACCTCGTGGAACCAACAGAAGACACAAAACTCGACGGCTTGCAAAGTCCATTTTCGCGCCGCAGCTTAATGAAGGGCGCCGCGGCGCTTGCTGCCGCCGCGAGTGTGCCAGAAGCTTTTGGTCAACAGCCAACCGGCGCCCGTCCCGGAACGGTTTGGCTTTACATCGGCACCTATACGGGCGCCGTTGGCAGCGGAGGCAACGGCGAAGGGATTTACCTATGCGAGCTCAACCTCGCCACGGGGAGGTTAACCGTCTTGAGGCTCGTAGCTCCGGCTTTGCCGGCTACGGGGGGCAACGCATCTACAGCGAGCCCGTCCACCCTTGCCCTCGACCCCGCAGGGAACTACCTGTATGCCGGAAACGAAATCTTTACTCCCAACGGATCGGTGAGCGCGTACAGGATCAACCGCGCGACCGGCGATCTGACCCTTTTGAATGCGATACCCGCAGTTGGCGCTCCGGCTCACGTTAGCGTGGACAAGTTCCGCAGATACCTTTTCTCGGCCGAGTACGTCGGCAGCTACTTTGAAGTGTTTCCAATTTTGGCCAACGGATCGCTTGGGCCTGCAGTGTTTCAGATGAAGGATGTAAATAACGTTGGGCCGAAGAAGGCGACCAGCGCGCCTCCGGGGAGTTTCGCGATCAGCGCTCATGAGGGGCCGGATGGACACCCGCACCAGATGGAAGCCGACCCCTCCAACCAATGGGTTGTGGGCACGGATGCGGCGCAAGACCGGATCTACGTCTGGAAGCTTACTGCGGGAGCCACCCCGCCCCTCACTCCGGCTGCGACACCCTTCGTGAACACGCCCCCGGGCGATGGGCCGCGGCACTTCGCTTTCCATCCTAACGGAGTTTGGATGTACTCGATACAGGAGGAAGGCGATACCATCATCTTCTGGCTGTTCGATCCGAGAAACGGAAGCCTATTGAATCAGCAGCAGGTCTCGAGCCTTCCGCCAGGATTTACAGGCACCGTTTTCACCTCGGAAATCCGCGTTTCGGCCGACGGCAGGTTCGTCTACGGGGTAAACCGCCTGAGCGACACCATCTGCGTTTTCAGGATCGGTCAGGATGGGAGGCTTACTCAGGTAAGCCACACTTCAACGATGGGGGATTATCCAAGAATAATCATCATAGATCCCACCGGGCGGTTCATGGTGTCCGGCAATCAGCGTGCCGACAATGTTACCACTTTCAGGATCCGTGGAGGAGGTAACGATAACGCAGATAAAAATGACCGAGATCGAGATAAAGATGACGAAACATCTGGTGGAGACGGTGAGTCTCGGCGGGGACAGGGCTCGCTGACCTTCACGGGTAATTACACGCCCGTGGGGAGCCCATCAGGTATGGTTTTCCTGATCTGATCCATTGTTGTCGTATGCAAGAGCCGATTGGCTTATCGCACTTTCGGCTCTTGTACTGCTGGAGGTGGTGAGCGCTCTCGCACGGATCAGAACGAAGGCGGGTTTCCGAAGAATACAAGCATCTTGCGTATATCCACCGAAAACTTTCCGGACCAAAGCGGGTCACGTGGGACAAGAACGCATCGGAGGAGGTGTCCAATGTCCTGGAAAGCAGCGTGTTCAATGGGCTTAGGCGCGGTGCTTTTCGGCCTCTGGTCGGCTAATATCGCAAAGGCGGACGATCAGCAGCTGGTCGAAGACTATCTTAAGGCTCGCGGAGCCGGCGGCGCTGTCTTGAGACCGATCACCGACGATTACGTGGGCCGAACCTTTCCCAATTTCAGTTTCTTCGGCGTAATCTTCCGGCAGTACCCGGTCGCCGTGCTATGTCCCCAGACGCAGGACCTGAAGTGCTCCAACGTCTTTTTTGTCAGAGACGGCCAGGTTGATTTCGTGGCGACTATTCCAGACCTGAAATTCTTCTTTGCCGCGGAGCTCGGTCCAACGCCGTCCGAGGAAGCCGCGATTGATGCCGCCAGCACGTGGCTACGGTTCTCCGAAGAGTTGAAACAAGATCTGTTCTACAGGTTCTCCGCGCACAAGATCTCCTACATGCCTTCGCAGGATATAACCAGGGTGCAAGCGCATGCCGCGGTAATCACTGGCGGCGAGGGCCGTATCGACATGCTGATGTTGCTCGGTACCGCCGGGAGTCTCGTGCACATCTATGAAAAAAGCGCGTTACGGCGGGGGATTCGACCAATCTGCCAGGCGACCAAGCTGCTCGACCGCGATCCGATTGTGCGCCGCATGGCGGAACAAGACATCCTGGTCATGGGCCGCGCGGCCAAACCATACCTGGATCAGGTTCGAGCCACAGCGCGAACCAAGCTCCAGCAGGCCATCGACCGCATCTGGCAACGCATTCTGGAGGAGGGCCGCTAAGCCGGGATTTCTGGGTGGACACTAATTCTGCCCGGTCTGTCGAGATGGCGGCCGACGTGCTCGCTCAGTTTAACGCCAAAGGCCCGTTTCGGGCTGTTTTGGGAACGCTCAACACTACGCTTGGCTAATACCTGACAGATTCTGAAACCATATGAACCTGCTGACGGCGGGTGCTCTGGCGGAGCCGGGTTTCGGCTACACCTTAGATCGCGATAACAGCAACCTTGCGGCCAGAAGCGCTGACAAGCCGTTTTATGTGGTTCGGGTCGCTCGTGAGAATCATCGCGTTCTGGCGAAGGGCTACGGTCACCACAACGGCGTCAAGCACATCTGCAGTTCTGGTCTTGCCTAGCAGCCGTCCTGCGTCGTGCGCCTCGCTTTCGCCAAGATGAACGACCGCGCACCCGGTCAAGAAGCGACGGAGTTGGACTTGTTTTGGCGACCGGCTGACCTCGGCGACGACCGGCGCAGGAACCGACGGAATGATGCCAAGTTCCAAACGCGCCTTGTGTTCTGCCCATGCCCGCCGATCGTTCCTATCCGCCGCCAGGAGCACGGCTGCGTCGTAGACAACGGTGCTCACGCCGGATGCCGGACCGGTCGCGACTTTCTCAGTTGCACACCCACGCTGCGGCGAGCTTCATCCATCTCTTCTGCGGTAAAGGCTCCGTGCTGCTTTTCCCACTCGGCGACTGCCGCCAAGCCAGCCCGCCGCTGCAGGACTTCGCGGGCCGCGTTGGTCATCCAGGCCGAGACGCTCACCCCTTCGCGGGCGGCCGCCGCAAGGATCTTTTTGTGAACCTCAGGGTCTACGGTAATCGCAAGCTTCGGTGATGGGTTGCCGCGCGGCATACAAAGTATCCTACTGCAGTATGATATCGCGCCGGAAGAGACCGAAACCTCGATGGGCCTTTGGGATCGTAAGCGCGAGCAGGCCCGCCGCGCGTGCCCCGGTGTGCTTTCGGCAGCCGATGACGTCCAAGATCACCGCGCGCACCACACTCCCCAAAATCCGGCAGCGGCTCAGTTGCGGTTACAGTCCATTTCTCGCCTGGCATCGATGCTCTTATGCATCGGCATGACACGGAGTGAGCACCAGGCCGTGTAGGGAACAGTCTCGCCGATCCCGCCAGAGCGAATCTGTGATTCAGCGTGACCACCTTACTCCCTTGTGCGCGCGTGTGTTGGGCGCCCACGAAAGTGGGCGCCACAGCCAATACCGGGTGAAGAGAGGGTTGCCTGGACGTGAAACATTTACGACTAGTTTTGTTGGGAGTGGCGGGAGCCGCCATGATGGCAGTTTCGCCGAGCGGTGTGCTTCCGGTTCGCGCGGCGGACCTGCCTCTCCCTGGCGTGCCAAGCTGGTTTCCGCCGGTCTGGGAGCAGTCCCGTTCCGCTCCGGTCGGGACTTCGCAGCCTTCATCGGCGCCTTCAACGATACCTCAGTACGCGGAACATGCCGATCCATTCGGGCGCATCGCGACATATCAGCCGAAAGGCGCTACGTTCACCGCCGGCCATGCATTCTTCACTCCTCTGGGTACGAATGGGCGAACATGTTTCACGTGCCATCAACCACAGAGCGCATGGGCGCTCGACCCCGCTTCCGCACGTGCCATATTCGATGCGACACAAGGCAACGATCCTTTGTTCGCTCCGGTTGATGGAGCCAATTGCCCCGATGCAGGAGCCTCCGCACAGACCTTGGCGGAAAAGCGTGCCGCTTCGAGTCAATTGCTACAGAAAGGGAACATCCGAGTCTTCCTCCCCATCCCCAACAATGCCGAGTTTAAGGTCAGGGTGCTAAGAGATCCATATGGCTGCAGCACGAGTCCGAAATATGGACTGCCCGTCGGCATGCTGTCGATCTATCGCCGGATCCTGAGTGCCACGAACCTGACACGAAACGCGGAACTGGATCCGAACTCAGGTGCGATCAGGCGTCAGGGAACCATCATGTGGGATGGCCGGGAGCCTAACCTGGAGAGCCAGTTCGTTGACGCAACGCTCGGCCATGCTCAAGCGACTACGGCGCCAACAACGGATCAGGTTACTCAGGGCGTGAACTTCGAGACGGGACTGATTACCGCGCAGGTCTTCAGCAACAGCGCGGGAAAGCTTACGTCAGACGGCGCAATCGGCGGACCTGTCAACCTCTCGATGACCGGAAAAGATTTCTTTCCTACTCCGGTGATCCCGAAGGCTTTCAACATGTACGACGCATGGGCGTTGCCGACCGTGACCGCGCCCCAAGCTTCAATCAACCGCGGGCAGACGATCTTCAACACCAGACTGTTTACGATTACGGGAGTGACAGGCTTCAACGACGCGGGAGCCCCTGGTGCGAACTCGACCTGCTCCACATGCCACAACACGCTGAATGTGGGCAGCGATGTTGTGCCTGGCGGCAGACACCTTGGGATCGGGGACAACAGCAGCGCCGACAAGAGTGGCAATCAAACCACAGCCACGGTGTTGCCGCCGACGCCGGACCAACCGTTGTTCTCATTCCTTTGCGCGCCGGGTTCCATCAAGTTCTTCAGCAATCCGGTAACGGTCGACGGAGTTACTTACGATGAGTTTCAGACTACCGATCCCGGCATGGGTTTGATTACGGGCAAGTGTAACGACCTGGGAAAATTTAAAATCCCGAGGTTGAACGGGCTCGCTGCGAAGGCACCGTATTTCCACAATGGGAACGCAGCGACACTCAATGAAGTCGTGGAGTTTTATAACGCGCGTTTCAGCATAGGGTTGAGTGCACAAGATAAACAGGATCTGGTCAATTTTCTTTCCTCGCTCTAGATCTGGCTGAAACACATTACATTCACGATTTCGAGGAGGCCGGGCACCCACAAACGCCCGGCCTGCGTGTTCGGGTGCAGCAACGAAGACGAATTCTGCGTTCGATTACCCGGCGCGTTCTGCGGAGGACACAACAACCATGTCACCTGTTGCCACCCAATGGTCTTGCTTCGACGCGCCGCGTGCGCTTGCCCGGTGTTCCGAACCATGTCGGCAGCTTTCAATTCTGGTACGACGGCGGAAGAGTAGCCGGATTGGCCAGCGCCCCTCGCGCGGCCCGCAAGCTGTGTGGGGCCAGATCGAGTGCATTCTCGATCAAATGGAGGGAAGGCAACCGTCGGCCTACGTCCAGGGCAACCCTGGCCGCAATGAGATGCGCACGGCCCGATAGCACGCCAGGCTCTCGGCTTTTCACCAGAGCTCCATCCGACACGACTTCGATCGCATCGACAGTTTCGGCAAGCGCCACCGCCGCCAATTCGCGTGCATCGTCGCCAGTCGCCATCTTGCGCCCACGCTCTGCAACGTTGATCGCCGAACGGATGTTCTCCAGAGCATTGAGCACGCGCAGAAAGGCAGCGATCGCCTCGACTTCCGAATCCTTGGGATCCCCGCTGATGGTGATCGGCACGGCCTGAGAAAATACGCTGATCCGGAAAGCCGGAGTTCCATAGAAAGCCACGGCTCCTGCGAGCGTCTTCGCTGTGTGGTTGTGGAAGAACGGCCCCGTGTCCCCCGACTCCACCACAGGCGGGCTGTTGAACTCCTCGAGCTCGAAGTGCCCACCGGCTGCAGGAGGAAGATCGTCCGTATTGCCGAAAGAGCCGAAGATCGTTGGGATCTGTCCAAAGCCGCCATCGCGCCGCAAGCCAAGCGAGAGTGCCAGAGGCGTCTCGTTCACGTTCGTAGCGCCAGCAATATTGAAACCTGTCGGGCTGCCGTCCAATTTCGGAATCCGGGCGTCCCGGGATTGAACGACATCGCCGCTGTGCCGCCGGCGTTGAAGTGGCAGGCGTTGCAGTTCTTGTGGCCCGGTTCGTTAATGTTCCCGCTGTCCAGAAACAGGGTCTTGCCGCGGCTGGCAATAGTGCTCTTCAGTTCGAGCGAAGGAAGGCTGAAGTCCTCCTGGCGGCCGAGCGAAAGCTGATACGCTACGAGTCCATCCAATTCTTCGTCCGGTCGGGATACGGAAGTCGATTCCCCGTGTGCGGTTCATCGTTCTGGTGGCGTGCTGTGCGATCGCCACAAGGGTGAAAACACGGAGCGGCGCCCCGTCGTTGCCCCAGCCCAGGCTTTCGGGCGGATTAGGGTTTCGCCCGTTCGTGCTGAAGAAGCCGAAGTTTGGTTGGGGGGGAAGTCATTGAGTTGCCCAGCGCTTGAACGTTTTGAGTGGCGCGGAGCACGAACCTTCTTTGCGCCTCAAACCCGTCAGCGTTCACGAGGATGAGTCCCAACTTACGCATCAGATCAGGCCTTTCCAGATCAGCCAGTACCGGATTAGTCTCCGCCACAAACAGAGGGTCCGTGCGGGGCAGCGTGGAGATGAAGTCCGGATCAATGGTGAAGTTGTTGCTCTCCACGTGACAGGTCCCACAGGACCGTCCGTTGCCATTGAATCTTTCTTTCAAGAAGAGTTGACGGCCTTGGCTGACAAGCCTCGCAAAGTTGGCCGCTCGTGTCGCGGAGGTCGGATCGAAACCAAGCGTCGCGCCGGCGTCATCCGTAAAGCGGACTTGCCGCCAGCGGAGGCGATCGAAGAATGTTCCAGGCCCGGTCAGTACGAACGAGTCCTTGGGATTCTGGCGGGCCCGTACGACGAACGCCCGGTCCGGGAAGAAGGTTGTGTAAGTCGCAGATCCCAGCGTCTCCGAGAGTGTATGGACGCCCGATGCTACGCCGTAGGTGCCCACCTTTAGCAGGACATCGCCCCCGTCAGCGAATGTTGTGTGGCCGGGGCCTGGCCGATTATCGATCAACCATAAATCGAAGGACTCGTCGAGCGGCAATCCCCGTACGTTTGATGTCACCCCGCCACTTGTAAGATCGATCCTGACTCTCCCTCCCGCGTTTACGGGTTCACTGCTTAGCCCGCGGAGGTTGGAAACGGAAAGGACCAGCAATCCACCTCCGCCCCCACCAGCTATAAACCGGTCGAATGCGTTAATGAGTGCGGCGGGATCAGCCATACCAGTATTCGGCTGGGCCATACCTGTTGGATCAGCCCAAGCCAAAAATAGGAAGCCCCATGTGAAAAGGTTGCACGCGGCGGCCTGTCTTTTCGCCCTTCGAATCTGCATTTCAGCCCTCCTCGGGATGCTGGAAGGTTATGGGGCTGCAGCGATTCGGAACAGTGGCTAAACGGTGTTCAACGGGAGCGCGACGACAGTAGTTAGGGCTTCTCCTTGCTTACCGGCTGCAATACACTGAAGAGCTACCGGAGGAAGGATGTCCGAAAAGGCCATCAAGCAGAAAGAGCCCGTTAATGAGCTCTCCAGATCGATGATCCGGTTACAGGTCGACCGCATTCTGGCCAGCGAGATCTTCTCTCGCTCGGAACGGCTCAGCGGATTTCTCAAATTCATCGTGGAACAGACCCTGGAGGGGCGCGGTGATGGCCTGAAGGAACAGGTCATTGGCGCGGAATTCTACGGCAAGGGTCCTGATTTTGACGGCGCCGCGGATTCCGTCGTCCGTGTGGATGCGCGTCGCCTGCGTGACAAGCTACGAGAGTATTATTCCGAGTTCGGCCAGGAGCCTGTCATCATTTCTCTGCGGAAGGGGGCGTATGTGCCTTCTTTCGAGAGGAACCCGGCCGCTCCTACTCTGGTGCAATTCCCCGTCCAGGAACAGCCCGCACCCGTGACCATATCGCGGCGACGGAATTGGACACACATCGGCGTCGCTGTTGCCCTCCTTGCAACTGCCTGCGGCACCGCGTTCTGGTTCGCAGTGCCAAAGGATCAACGGCCTACCGTCAGACTTGCGCCGCTCGTATCACATCCCTACAACGAGGGGCCGCCATCTCTATCGCCGGATGGGACGATGGTTGCCTTTGCTTGCGCTCCGGCTGGCGGCTCCGGACCAACGGATATTTGCGTGAGGGCAGTGGGAACTGAGACCGATCATCGAGTGACGGACACACCGCAATCGGAGGTTGAGCCAGCATGGTCACCCGACGGTCAGCATATCCTTTTCGTGCGTGTTGGCGCCGGCATTTTCATCGTTTCGCACCTCGGAGGTCCCGACCGTAAGGTGTGGGATTCAGGCAGCCTGGTTGGGTGGATGCCGGACGGAGAATCCATCCTCGTCCGGCAACAGGGCGAGGGAGGCCCGAGAATCTATCGGGTTTACCCGGACACCGGGGAGAAGCGCTGGGTGACCTCCCCGCCGGTTGGAATTGGGGACTGGACCTTCGCCGCTTCACCCAACGGCCGCGTTCTGGCTTTTGTCGGAGTGGAGCGCCCTGGTGTAGCAGACCTCTATGTCGTGCCGATTGAGGGTGGCCCACCTCGACGCCTGACCGACTGGAACCACGTTATTTCCAATGTCGCCTGGACAGCGGACGGCCGCGAACTCATCTACTCTGCTGGCGGCCGTCTCTGGCGGATCCCGGCGTACGGCTCGCGAATTGGACGAGGCACTCCGATCGGCGACATTCCCGCGCCTGTGGACCGGTTTTCCATGTCGCGCCCCGGTCGCGATGGAACTACGCGAATCGCCTTTCGCTCTTCACACCGCGAAGACGTACTACACGTGATTGATCTCGAGGCGCCCCTGGTGGATGGCAAAATCGAGGCCGGCCATCCGATTGCCGCGTCGACTCGTGTGGATTTTCCGGGCGCGTTCTCGCGCGATGCGAGGATGATAGCCTTCGTTTCGACGCGCGCTAACATGACCGGCTACGAGCTCTGGATCGGGCATCCTGACGGAACAGGCCTGCGACAAGTCACTTCCTTAGCTGCCGCAGCGCTTGTTGTAGGTTCGTGGTCGCCGGATGGGGAGCGGATTGCGTTCGACGCCGCCGTCGCCGGAAACTCCGATATCTATGTGTCATCGGTACACGGAGGCAAGCCCGTGCAGTTGACATTCGCTCCGTCCCTGGACGGCCAACCCGAATGGTCGTTGGATGGAAAGTGGATCTACTTTAGTTCCAAGGCAACCGGTCGGACCCCCGAACTCTGGAAGGTCCCTTCCAGTGGAGGTCCCCCGGAGCAGGTCACCCACGGAGGCGGGTTTGAGCCTAAGTTTTCGCCGAACGGGCAGTACCTCTATTATCTGGATCGCCCGCCGAATGGAGCTGGTAGTCCCAAAGACGTATCGAAGTTGCTTCGAATGCCGGCTGCCGGAGGGGAAGCCGAATTAGTTCATGATCGTGTGCCGCCATTTCATTGGTCGATTTCGACCAAAGGCATCCATTTCCTAACCCAGGATGAGAGCGGGAATGTATACCTGGATCTCTATCGATTCAGCGATGAAAAGGTGGTCCGCACCGGTCAGCTTTCATTCCGCATAGCAACCTTACCCGGCCGGTTTATCGTATCGCGCGACGGCCGATGGGCGTTGACAAGCCAAACGAAGCGCGCTGACGCCGATTTGATGCTTCTCGAAAAGTTCCGCTGAGGACCTTCGTGTTTTCAACGGTTTAGCTGCCGTTAAACACCGTGAAGACCTGTTTGATCTCGCCATTCGTGCGAGAAACTGCAGGGGTTATGCGGACCCGATTCAGCAGACTCGCCGTGGCGAGTGCTTTTGCAGCATCGCTCCTTATTTCCGGCCAGGTGCAGCGAAACCATACTGTCGATTTGGAAGGGCGCTACCCGAACGCAGGCGCTCTCCTGATCACAGCAACCGCCGACAATCCCGTGGGGATTCCGCCCGGTGTGGTTGCCCACTGCAGTGGAGTCCTCATCCACAGCCGGGCCTTGTTAACCACCGGCCATTGCACTGGGCCCGGATCACCTGGTCTTCCGCCGTTTATCAAGGTTTTCGTTAGCTTCGCACCGAACGTAGGCGATACCTCGACCTGGATTCCAGTGCGGAACCAGGTGACACATTTCTCACTGCCACCATGCCCGCCGCCTGCTGGCTGTGATCCGACCGTTACCGGCGCCTTCCGAGCGGGCGATCCATCCGTTACGGATCTCGGGTTGGTGATTCTCGAAAAACCGGTCGACGGAATAAAGCCCGCCAAGCTGGCGCCGCTGGACAGCCTCGAGCGCAATCGAGCGGAGGATGTCGCGATGGCGACAGTCGGCTACGGTGTTCTCACTCCGCCGCCGCCGGGCGAACCCCTGGACCTCACGAGCTGGGACAGGCTTCGTAAGTTCCGAACTTCACCACTCGACCGAATCCTCAATGATCAGTGGGCTTCCTGGCAGCTTCCGAGTGCCGTATGCTTTGGGGACTCGGGTGCGCCAACGTTTCTGAATCTTCATCGCAAAGGGCATCCGAACCAGGATCGGGTCGTTGCGATCGCAAGTGACGGAGGGATCGATTGTGTCCGGCCGGATATCCGGGTTCGCGTAGATACGCGCGCGGCTCGGGAATGGATCCGAACAACGATTCGGCAGCAATTGGGAGCCGAGATTGACATTGAGGGTGACGACCGATGAGGACTCGAGAAGCCAGAAGCGGCCCTGTTTCCCCATGGCCGCGACTGCTCCTGATGTTTGTGTTTGTCGGAGCCGCGACCGCACAGACTGAGCCGGCCTTCTTCCGGAAGGACATCTTCTTCAGCGGCAATTCCCTCGCAGTCGGGGACTTTAACGGGGATGGTAAGCCCGACTTAGCCGTTGGAGGCACAGGCGGTCTGAACGTACTGCTGAACTCCGGAAATGGAAGCTTTGGCCGGCCGATCGTGACTAATTGGTTGTCGCCCGGTCAAGTACCTGGCTCTTATACGAATCCCGGTTACCTATCCACTGCCGATTTCAACCACGATGGTAACGCCGACCTGGTTATAACTCTAGCCGACGCGCTTGGGGTCATGGAGGTTCGGCTCGGACGCGGCGACGGCACGTTCCTGCCGCCAAAGCAAGTGGAATTGAGTCTTGGTCCAGCCGCCACTGGAGACTTCAATTCCGACGGCACACCGGACCTCGTGACCGCTTATGCGGAGGTCATTTTGGGCAATGGGGACGGCACCTTCCGAAGTCTGCCCGGGATGATCGCACCCGGGAGCGTGATCGTTGCCGATTTCAACCGGGATGGGAAGGACGATTTCGCCATTGGCCATCAGAGAGTTTGGGTCTTTCTGGGGCGTGGCGATGGCACGTTCAAAATCCCGGTCGTAAGTGATCTGACGGCATTTTCATTCCTGGCTGCCGACTTGAATCGTGACGGTGTGCTGGATCTCGTGACTCAATCCGGAACCGCTCTCGGCAAGGGCGACGGCAGGTTCGAACCTGTTGGGTGGCTCGTGATCCCGGGAGCCAACGATGGTACTCCCCTCGCGGCAGCAGATTTCACAGGCGATGGGATCGTAGATGTCTGCCTGAACAGCATCCTGGCACCTTCAGCCGGTGTATGGATCTTTCCGGGTAAGGGAGACGGCACGTTTGGCATCCCCATGAGACAAACAGTTGGTGCCTATTCCGGTCCGGCGCTTGCCGGAGATCTGGACGGAGACGGGCGGCTTGACTTCGCTACGCTGAACCGGAGGTCCAACACGATCTCGCTCTTATTGAGCGGAACTGCCAGCAGAGGTTCGCTGGTTCGCGCGACTTCCGCCGCTAGCGGAACCGCCATCGTCGCGCCGGGATCTCTCGCTACCCTTTACAGCTCATTTTCGCTTGCCGCTCCGGTCGCAGCAGGCGCACCACCTTGGCCCCCTCATCTCGCCGGCCTGAGCCTGGAGGTTCGCGACAGTGGCGGAACACGCCGGCTCGCGCCCCTGCAGTACGTCTCAGAAACGCAAATCAACTTCCTTGTTCCGCCGGATACGGCTTTAGGGGAGGCAGCGCTGTTCATAGCGGGAGACACGGGATCTAAACTTGCTGGAACGATGCAAGTCGATGCAGTGGCGCCCGGCGTGTTTTGGATCACGGGACATTTTCCGGCGCCGGCGGGCGGTAGCGCGTCAGACGAACGAATCGTCAGTATCTATGCAACCGGCTTCGGGGACGCGAGACCCATGAATGTAAGGTGCTCGTTCACGGATTTGTCTAGCGCCTTCGTTGGCGTGCCCTGCACCATCGAGAATGCTGTGCCGGAAGCCATTCCGGGCCTGAGTCGCTTCGATATCCGAGTACCGGCTTCGGTTGTGCGCTATGTGAGCAATCCCCCGACCTCGGCATATCCGGTGGATGTGACACTCAGCATCGAGGGTTTACTGGCGAATTCGGTGCCGCTGACCGCTCCTGCCTTCCGATAAGAACCATCCGAAGGTTCATACGAGTTTTTTTGGTTGCGAGCGAGTGAGGCTCACGTCCAGCCGGGTTTCAGCAGTCGGCGCACGCAGCCACTGCCGCCGCACAACTCCCGACCGGTTACGTCGATGCCGAGCCGGTAGGTCTCAACACGATCCACCTTTGAACAATGAGCGCGGCTGGAGTGAAAATGCCGATGGTTACAACCAACAAACCCGCGTAGCCGAGGCTTTCGCGACCGATCAGAGTCGCGTAGAAACCAAGAGGAACGAAAGCAACAGCGAGCAGATAGCACAAGGCCATGACAGACGCCCGCCGCGATGATAGGCATAGCTTTTGTACAACACAGCCGAGGATCATTCCAGCCGTCGCCACCATCAGGCAGACCGGCATCCAGAGCAACTGCGCCATGAAAGAGCGCGCATTCGTGGTCGCTGCGAAATGGATCTCGAAGAGATTAAGCCACAACTTTATTGTCCAGAGAGTCAGGAGGCAGAGCCCGCCGACTAGGCATACGCGAGCTGGCCGCTTCCAATCGCCGCGGAGGACCCCTCGAAGAATGACAAGGATTGGAATCAGAGCCATACCAGGGAAGATCAGATCGATGGTGCCCAGCCTGCGCCTCCACTCAGCATCTCGAACGAACATGGCCAGAAGGTCCTGAAGCCACGGCCAACTGCTCATGGCCATTACGATCCCAATCCCGTAGAACCACGCCAGCAGCGCTCTGACCCAGGCGGAAAGGCCCAGTGTGTTCGGGAGCAGTGCGAACGTACAAGACAAGGCCGCAAGGCACATTACAGAGACGGCGACAAACACGTTCAGCCCGAGCGACAGACGAGCGTAGTAGTAGAGCGGCGACAGCGACAACAAAAGCAAGCCAACCCAGAAATATGCTCGATTCGGTCGACCTTGTGAGAATCCAGTCATAGTGAGCGCTCGTCTGTTGCTTGCGCCACTCGGACGCGCAAATAATAGCGTCCTAACCGGTCAGCATGCGGCTTGCCGACGACCCACTGAAAGAGCCTCTCATTCCACCAAGGCTCTTCAAACCAGTTCAAAACGGAATAAACTCAAGCTGGCCAGTCCATTCTTCAGCATCAGTCGCCGCCCAGATCAGCAACAAGTCCTCAATGGCAGCCCCAATATCGAGTCCTTGCGACACGATGATGACACCCGGACTCTGCAGCCACCCTGAGGACATCAGGATCAGCCATGCCCACCACGCCTCCGT
>DASQVJ010000170.1:0-11760 GCA_035640835.1 Bryobacteraceae bacterium | reverse complement strand
TGGTGACACGGCTCGCTTCCCAGCACGATGAGGACTAATGCAACTCGACAAGAACTTCTTCCGGCAACATGTGGCCTACAGCCGCTATGCGAACAACAAGCTCCTGGACGCCTGCTCCAAGCTCGGCTCAGAAGAGCTGACGCGATACAACTTCACCGCATTCAAGAGCCTGCTTGGAACGATTTTGCATATCTTCCAAGCGGATCGGCTGTGGCTGGACCGGCTGCACGGTCGGAAGGTCGGGTTGGTTCGAGAGACCGATGCGCAGATGACTCTCGAGGACATACGCGAAGCCTGGAACCCTCTCCTCGATGCTTGGGATGCCGCGATTGAAAACGAGACCGATTTCGATCGGACGCTGGTGTGGCACAGCATCGTTTGGCAAAAGGACTGTTCTGCGCCGCTTTGGCAGGTTCTTTTGCATCTTGTAAATCACGGCTCTTACCATCGTGGCCAAATCTCGATGTTGCTCCGGCAACTTGGCCACGAGTCGGTGACGAACGACTATATCTTCTACTGCCTGGAGCTGGATGGGCAGGCGGTGAAAACCAAAGGCGCTTAGCCAGGCAGGTGAATGTTGCCGGAGGCGAACAGCACGGCGCCTCCGCCAATCGACACGCGATCACCTCTCAGCTCGCACTCGATCACTCCGCCGCGCGGCGAGATCTGGCGCCCCACCAGCTTGGTCTTGCCGAGTTTCTCGGCCCAGTAGGGGATGAGTGTGCAGTGCGCCGAGCCGGTCACGGGATCTTCCGGGATACCTTGCTTCGGTGCAAAAAACCTCGACACAAAGTCGACCTCGTTGCCCGGCGCCGTCGCGATCACCGCGAAGGTATCGAGTTTCGCGATCGCTGCAAAATCCGGCTGGAGGGCGCGGACCTCGTCTTCCGACTCGAACACGGCCATGATGTCGCGTGCCGTTCGCACTTCTTTGGGCTTGGCGCGCAAGGCCGATGACAGTTCTGGATGTACGCTAGCGGGCGCGCCCGGTCGGCAAGGGAAATCGAGGAAGTAGCGATCGCCCCGACGCTCAACAGGCATCGGACCGCTGCGGGTCTCAAACACAACGCGATCGACCCCCTGAGTGAGGCAATTCATCACCACGTACGCCGACGCGATCGTCGCATGACCGCAGAGGTCGACTTCGACGGACGGAGTGAACCACCGCAACGTGTAGCCGGAATTCTCGGGCACGAAGTAGGCCGTCTCAGCGAGATTGTTTTCCGCGGCGATCGACTGGAGAAGGGAATCGGGTAACCAGGTGCCTAGCGGGCAGACCGCTGCCGGGTTGCCCGCAAAAAGCTTATCCGCAAACGCATCGACCTGGTAAAAAGGGATTTCCATCCCGTCAGTTTAGCTGCGCTTTTGGCAATAGTCAGCGCTACTGAACGCGCGCGCGACTCTTCTCGCCCTGGACCAGTTCGTCAAAGATCGCCAAGACCTGCTTGCGGTAGCTGTACACTCGACGCAGGTTGTCCCGGAAACCCGGCTCGAACCGAGGCGTCTTAAGCCACTTATCCAGCAATGGCTTCGGAACGTCTATATCACGACGAAGCGCATCAATTGAATGACCGCGAAGGAAAAGCCCGTAAAACATGGCCGCTTCGCGTTGAGAGGCGAGGGGATCAAATTCGTCGCCGGTACCGTAAAGATTCCTCACGTGGCACCACTTTCAAAACTGCAGTATAAACATCGACGGTCCAACGGGCAAGTATTTCTTTTTGTCTGCGGTGGAACGCTAGTAGTTGAGATGTAGGGGTGCCATGCCGGGTTTCAGAACCTAATCTGTGGGTGCGTCGCCTCCCAGTCCAAAAGACGCTTCTGGATGCGGGCTACCGCAACCAGTCGCTTTCTCTCCGTCCACCAATGATCGATTTTTTGGAACCACATGGTCATGATTTGCATCGTGCTCAACACTTCACATTTGCTAGTGCACCTGAAAAGCCAAACAGCTCGCGCCATTTGCACCAAAGAATTTCAATGATTTAGAGTGAGACTAGTCCGCCCGCAGTACCCTTGGAGGTCAAAATGAAACGCCGAATTGGAACGCTCTGTTTCGTAGTGGCACTGGCTACGGTCGCTCGAGGAGAAACCTTCAACGGCACCGTCGTTGATGTGATGTGCAAAGGAAAGGATCTGGCGAGCCACACGGCTTCTTGCGGAATCGCCTGCTCGAAGACTGGCTACGGATTAGTCTTGCCCGACGGCAAGTTTGTCAAGTTCAATGAGAGCGGTAACGCGAAGACGCTCGCCGCCTTGAAGGCGACATCGAAAGAGAAGGACCTCAAGGCCAAGGTGACTGGAAACCTGAAGGCAGGCGTCCTTCAGGTGGACACTATCGAGATTCAGTAGCCGCTTGTTTGCGGAGCGCGAGCCAGGTCGGGAACAGGCTTGGGTTGTCGAGCCACGTCAGCATCCACAGGAGCATCTCTTGTTTCGAAGCGACCCGCGCAGCCTCGGCCGAACGCATGGAAAATTTCGCGTGGTCCTACGCATCGATCACGAGTTCCCGAAGCTCGCGCCGTACGTCGGACTCCGCCCGCTCGTACTCCGCGGCGAGTGCCAGCAGCGTTCGCTCGAGCGCTTCGAAGGAGTTTTGTCGCACCCCTTCGACCAACGGGGAGAGCTTGATGCTGTTGGTTTCTGCCAGCTCACGCACCAGCTTTCGCAGGTAGCTCTCCGAGCTATCGGGAAACTCACGTCGCAACGCCTCAAAATTCTCGACATCGAATGCGGAGTCGCGAAACTGATTTAGATGCCGGGCGACTCCAGCCTTGACGGACTCACTTTTTTTGGCCACGTCGATAGGCCTCAACGTGGGCGTTATGCTCGGTCAGCGTCGACGAAAACTCATGCCCACCCGACGCATCGGCTTTGGCTACAAAGAACAGATAGTCGGTCTCTGCGGGCCGCAGAGCTGCCTTCAGCGACGCAACTCCTGGATTGGCAATCGGACCCGGAGGCAGACCTGCCCGGCGATACGTGTTGTATGGATTCGCATCGTCGAGATCCGATTGGTAAATGGTGCCTCGATAACGCCCCGCCAGCAGAGCGCCATAGATCACTGTGGGATCGCAGTCAAGCGCCATTCCGCGAGCAAGGCGATTTTGAAACACCGATGAAACTTGCGGCCGTTCACTATCGACGCCCGTTTCTTTCTCCACCAGGGAAGCCAGAGTGACGGTATCGTGCACGTCAGCCCCAGGCCGGGCGATTCCCTTCCAAGTGCGCCGGAACCGATTCACCATCTCCTGCGCAAGTTGTTTCGGCGTCGTCCGACGCGTCAGCCGATAGCTTGCGGGAAACAAATAGCCTTCCAGGCTCGGAGCTTCCGGCGCCAAGTCGCGAATCATCGAAGGGTCGCGCGCCACCGCAATGAACTGCTCCGCCTTCATCACTCCGAGTTTCTCGACTTCATGTCCGATATCGAAGAGGTTGTAGCCTTCGGGTACCAGCAGCTCGTAGTAGAAAATATCGCCACGTGCGATGCGATGATAGATGGTCCAAGGCGACGCGGCTTTGTCGAATTTGTATTCGCCGGCCTGCAACACCGAACGCGGTTGCAGCGCCCTCACCAGCAGAAAGGGCCAGTCGCTCCCGAGCACACCCGCGTTCACGAGCTCGCGCGCCATCGCCTGAGTGCCAGTGCCTTTAGGGAACTCGAGAAGAACCGCCTGGTCGAATCCCTTGTAGGGGCGAGTGACGAAGTAGGCCGCCACCGCTGCAAGCAGAACCAACAAAACTACGCCGATACCGACCAACCGGAAAATAAATCGCATGTCGAGAAATAGCACTCTATGGCCGTTCCGCCTCTCGAGCTTGTTGCGTGTCGAGATAGCTCTCGAGCAGCAGCACTGCAGCGAGTTTGTCGACTGCCTTGGCGCGCTTCTCGATGCTGATACCGCTCTCCTTCAAAACTCTTTCCGCCTGAACCGAGGTGAGCCGTTCATCCCAGAACACTATGTCCAGGCCCGTCTTCTCCTTGATTCGTTCGGCGAACTCCTTTGTGTACACCTGTTGCCGGCTCTCGCGCCCGCTCATGTGAATAGGATTCCCAATCAGCAAAAGCGTGACCTCGTGCCCCGCGACCAGGTCGGCGAGCCTCTGCAAATCCTCCCGTATTGTCGTCCGCTCCAAGGTCGGCAGGCCCTGTGCCGTAATTCCGAGAGGGTCGCTCAACGCCAGGCCGATTCGGCGCTTACCCACGTCGAGAGCTAATACGCGGCCGCTGACAGGGTGGCCCTGTCCGGAGGGTTCGCTCACAGCTAACAATCTAGCAAGCGGAGGACCACTCCGCGTGTTATCGTATCGGTAAAGCCGTCCGGTTTTTCGAGTGCCAACCGCGACACCCACCGATACCAGCGCCCGAATACAAAGCTTCAGCCTGTTCGTCATCGCGTTGACGGGTTTGGTGGCTCTGCTTTATTACGGCCGTGCGTTCTGCATCACCCTCGTCGTCTCCATTCTCCTGGCGTTCATTCTCGAACCTTTCGTCACGTTTTTCATGCGGGCGAGACTGCCTCGGGCGGCCGCAAGCTTCCTGGTGTGTTCCATCGCCCTCCTGCTCTTGTACTTCGCAGGACTGGGTGTCTACGCACAGCTCTCGGAGCTTGCCGACGACCTCCCCACCTACAGCGCCCGGGCGAACGACTTGTTCGACAGCGTTGCCGTGAAGCTCGAAGCCATGGAGCAGAACTTGTACAAGCTGGTGGTTCCCAAGCGGCTGCAAGAAACAGCTCCTCCACTGCCCGCGCCGACTCCACCTTCTTCACGCCGCAGGAGGGCAGCCAATCCGGATCCGCCGAGTCCTCCGCCCATGCAGGAAGTCATCATCCATCGCGAGCGCACGCCATTGGTGCAATACGTCTACTCGTATCTCAGTGCCTATTACAACGTGCTTCTCATGATCTCGTTCGTGCCCTTCCTCGTGTACTTTATGTTGAGTTGGCGCGATCACCTCAAGGTTGCGGCGATGTCTCTTTTCAGGGGCGAGGAGCGCCAGATCGCGGGACGCAGCTGGGCCAGCATCGCCGACGTGGCTCGCGCCTACGTGTTCGGCAATTTTCTGCTTGGGATCTTGCTTTCGATTGCGAGCGCTGCTTTGTTCTGGTCGTGGCACTTGCCTTATTGGCTTCTGGTGGGATTCATCAGTGGTTTCCTATCGTTGGTGCCGTACGTGGGGTTGCCTATGGCGATTGTGCCGCCTTTGATCGCCGCGCTGCCGGTATACGCGACGATCACTCCTTACCTGATCATTGCCGCGGTTGTCGCGTTCTTTCACTTGCTGGCTCTGAATCTTCTTTACCCGGCCGTGGTCGGCGCCAGGGTTCATTTGAATCCGCTGGTGGTGACCGTCGCCCTGATGTTCTGGGGCACTCTCTGGGGCGGCATCGGCCTTCTACTCGCTATCCCGATTACCGCGGGACTGAAAGCTGTCTTCGATAACGTGGAAGGACTCCGAGCCTACGGCAAGCTTCTCGGCGACTAATCTCCCTGGGCCTGCTACCTTCGAAGGAAATGCTCAAGCCGACCATATTCCGCGAGTACGACATCAGAGGCATTGCCGACACCGATCTTCCCAGTGAAGGGATTCGCCTGCTTGGACAGGCGATGGGCACGTTCCTGCAGCGTCGCGCCGGCAAACGAATGAATGTTGGAAGGGACTGCCGGCTCAGTTCGAATCGTTTGCATCAGGCGCTTGTCGAGGGATTACTCGCATCAGGTTGCGACGTCACGGACATCGGCATGAACCCGACACCGGTTCTGTATTTCTCGGCTCACCACCTCAAAGCCGATGGCGCCGTCATGATCACTGGCAGCCACAATCCGTCCGACTACAACGGCTTCAAGATGATGTGTGGATCGGGCACCATCTACGGCGACGACATCCAGCAACTGCGCAGATCGATCGAGACCGGCGACGTGCTTCAAGGCAACGGTCAGTATCAGGAAATGGATCTGGTGACGCCCTACGTCGATGCGGTCGCATCGCAGTTCCAGTTTGAGCGCCGGGTCAAGGTAGTGGTAGATGCTGGGAATGGGACTGCCGGCCCCACCATCCACCGTATTCTCGAGCGTCTGAATGTCGATCCGGTCGAACTCTATTTCGATATGGACGGCACCTTCCCGAATCATCATCCCGATCCAACGGTCGAGAAGAATCTCGATCATCTCAAGGCGGCGGTGCTCGAGCACGGTGCGGAGGTGGGTATTGCCTTCGACGGAGATTCGGATCGCATCGGAGCCGTCGACGAGAAGGGTCAAGTGGTCTGGGGCGACTACCTGATGCTCATCTACGCTCGCGAGATCCTCAGTCGCAAACCCGGTACGACCTTCATTGGCGAGGTGAAGTGCTCGCAGGTCATGTACGACGAAATTGCGAAGCTCGGCGGCAACCCGATTATGTGGAAGACTGGCCACTCGCTGATCAAAGCCAAGATGAAGCAGGAGCACGCGGAGCTTGCCGGCGAAATGAGCGGCCACATTTTCTTCGCCGATCGCTACTTCGGTTTCGACGACGCTTTGTACGCCGCGTGCCGATTACTCGAGATTGTCAGCCGCTCGGGACGTCCGCTATCGGCGCAGACAGAGGGTCTGCCGAAACTCTACGCCACACCGGAAATCCGCTTCGATACAGCCGACGAGATTAAGTTCGATGTCGTGAAACGTGTCGCCGATCATTTTCGAAACACGCACAAGATGATCGACATCGACGGCGCCCGCGTGATCTTCCCCGAGGGTTGGGGACTCGTCCGAGCATCCAATACACAGCCCGTGCTCGTGATGCGCTTCGAAGCAACGTCGCCCGAGTTGCTAAATGAGTACCGCTCGATCGTGGAAGGGGCTGTACAGTCCGCTCTCGCCAGCGCGACCGCGGCGCGCGCCTAGTTTCGGGATCCGAAGCTTTCGGTTCGTCCTGCGAGGGGGCGCACGATGGTGCCCCCACAAACGCCCACGCCAACATTCAGCAGAGCGTTCAGCAGGTTGTACAGGACCGCGTAGATCATCTGCTCGGTCAGTGGCTGCTTCCCTGGCAGCCGAAAACTCGCAGGCAGCTCTTTCGCGATCTGCAGGCGTATCGCGTTGGGAATCATGTGGCCGCTTCGGTCTCGCAGATTGGCGAGCGATATGGGGGTCTGCAACACGACCCCACTTTGGCCATCGACGTAAAACTGGCAACGCGAAAACCAGCCGAGATTCCCCGGATCCGCCGCGTCGAACAGAAGTAGAGGAGCCTGCCTTTCGGCCGCGGAAAGATCCACGGTCAGGCTTCGGGCAGTCTCGTCAAACTGGTAATCGAAGCCAGCTTGCTTGATGATGTTGCCAATGAACTCGAGGTCCAGCTCCAGCAGGAGAAGCTTATGTGTACCGGCCTGCAGTACCTGCATCAGCACTTAGTGTAACGTGTCCTTTAGGTATCTGCTCCCGCAACGTTTTCGAATGCCATCCGAATACCTGGTGTTGTTCGATATCGACGGTACGCTTCTTCGCCGAGCCGGGCCACACCATCGCGCCGCACTGGTGGCAGCCATTCGCGAGGTCAGCGGGTACGCCACCACTCTCGACGATGTGCCCACGTCGGGCATGTTGGATCGCGACCTGATTCGGATCATGCTCGAGAACGCCGGAGCACCACCGGGCACGTACACGACGTACTTGGCTGCGATCTCGGCTCTCGCCGAAGAGCGTTATTGCGAGACTTGTCCGGATCTTCGCGACAAAGTGTGCCCGGGGGTTGGTCAGGCGCTGAGTTCCTTGCAGCAAGCCCGGATCCCAGCCGGTCTGGTCACCGGGAATCTCGCCAGGATCGGGTGGACCAAGATGGAGCGGGCAGGGTTGCGCCATCACTTCGTAGTGGGCGCTTTTTCCGACATGGGTGAAACGCGCGCACAACTTGTCAGCTTCGCACTGCACGCCGCGCAACGGCAATCGCTGATCTCTAGCGACGCAAAGGCAGCTTTGGTGGGCGATCACCCGAATGACATGATTGCGGCAAGAGTAAACGGTTTGCGCGCCATTGGAGTCGAGACCGGATTGAGCACTGCCGCGCAACTGTATGAATCGGGAGCACACATTGTGTTGCAGGATTTATCTGCTTTCGATCCCGACACGCTCTGGATTTAGAAGCAAAAAATTACCCCTTTACGCCGGCCAATTTTCCTGATATCTAATCCCCTGGGCTTCCGTTCTTGGAGAGTCAAATGCTCCGCAGAAGGGCGATCCCTGTTGGTCTGGTCTAAGGGGTCGCCTTCCAATGGAACGGCTCCTTGTAAGGAGAAGACTACATGCCCACTTCCGGCAAAAATTCCCAGCGCACCGTAGACAGAAGGGGAAGTTTTTCCATTCTGGTGGTGAGCCCCCAATCAGAAGACTACGTAGCTTTGAACCGGATGTTCGGGAATCGGGTATTTCGCTTCGCGTCTGCGGCATCGGTTGCTGATGCTCGGTTCTTTGTCGAACATAATCAACCTGAAGTCGTCGTTACCGAACGTGACTTGCCTGATGGCGATTGGGCCGATGTCCTGATCGTCAGCCGAACGTCACCGCTTGTCGTCGCATCCCGGCAAGCTGATGACGAGCTCTGGACGACTGTGTTGAATATCGGTGGTTACGATGTTCTTCGCAAGCCGTTCGAGCCGGACGAGGTTGTGAGGGTGCTTAGTATGGCTACGTTTCACTCGCAACGACGCAGACCTGCCGGAAGAGCTTCACTGGAGTACCTGGCAGCGAACGTCCACTAACTCTGTGCCTTCAACAAACTTGAAATAAGCATCAACTCGCACATCTCCTAAATCTATCGAGAGGAGAGATGACCAACCCTGCGGTTTCGTGCAGGAGAAGCTGGAGCAAATCCTGCGCGCCCGTATGCCCGAGCGTCTTCCAACGTTTCCAGGCGTTGACTTCGAGCCCATGGCTTCCCTCGTGCCTCGATACTATGGCTTTAAGATCGTGAAGTGGATCGACGAGATTGGCCAAAGCAGCCCGAAAATCCACAGAATGTCTTACATTGATCGCTGTATGCGCGACTCGACCCAGGAAACGCCTACCCGAAGGAACGTTCGTACGTGACCGTTTCGTTGACCCTCGCCGTAGGGCTCGGATTAGCGTTCTACCTCGTCAAGTCCCGGCTGAATTACCTTGCGTTACCTCAGCTGCCTCATGTGCCGGGCGACCCGCCGCCAAATGTCGTGGTGATCATTCCGGCCCGTGACGAGGAGCGCAACATCCGCCGGGTGGTTGAGAGCTTTCGCGATGTCCCGGTCGTCGTCATGGACGACGCATCCAGCGACCGGACCGCTGAGATCGCGACCGCAGCAGGAGCCACCGTGCTCCCTGCACCCCCGCTTCGGGTAGGCCTCTTGGGCAAACCGAACGCCTGTGATGCCGGTGCCAGGTCAACCTTCTCGGAATGGATCCTCTTCGTTGATGCCGACACCTACTACGAGCCGGACTTCCTCCACTCTCTCATCACCTATGCAAGTCGCGAGAAACTGGATCTCGTCTCCTGCTTCCTCAAACAGGAGTGCCTCACATTTGCCGAGCATCTATTGCTCCCCTACTCCTTCGCGCTTTACTTCACCGGTGTCAACGCTCGAGCCGTCAACAGCCTGACCGCCCCCGACGCCCTTGCGAACGGCCAGTGCATGTTGTTTCGCCGGAGCGTCTACCAATTCATGGGAGGTCATGCGTCTGTTGCATCCAGCGTGATCGAGGACGTCGAACTCGCGGTCAAGGCAAAGCGGCATCGCGTCCGCCAGCGAGTCATTCGCGCCGAGAATCTCGGTCATGCGCGGATGTACGAAAACCTCACTGCAATCTGGCGAGGGTTCGAGAAGAATTCGTTCCGCTTCCTCAGGCTCAATAAGGGAACCGGCCTCCAGGTGATCCTCGCCTCCATCCTGCTCACCTCGTATATCCCGATGTTGGCCTTCCTGATCTGGTCGAACGAGCCTGTATGGGCTTTCGGCTTCGCCTTGCTACCTGGTGTGCTTCTGTTTCCCTGGTACGGTAATTCCCTGAGCATTCTTTCGCCGATTGCGATTTATCTGTTTCAGTTGATCGCTCTCTCCGGCATGCTTGCGGCAGCGCATGGCAGGAGGGCTGTCTGGAAAGGACGCAGAGTATGACTCACTGTCCTACCTGATCGCTAGCTGCTTGACTCGTTGTATTGCCGAACTTCCTCTCGCAAAGCGTCGTCAGCGAACGTATGCGAGTGAATGCCCAAAAAATCGTATTGATCGACCGTCCAGAAGCACGCGGCTCTGCGATAGTTCGTGTCTCGAAGCGCTTCAAGCCAGCCGCGGTAAAACGCCCGACGCTTCTCCATCACGTCCACGCGCAATCCGCCGCCGTCATCGAAAAACGTACTTCGATCGAAGTGCCACGGCCGGGTCATATCCGACGAACCCACGCCGAACTCCCCGACCACCAGGTCCGCATCAAACCCGGACGCCGCCCTCATCCCCGCTTCCAATCGCTCGAGCGCCCTGCCAAACTCCCTCGCAAAAGCCGACCCTTCCACGCTCGGGTAAAAGCTGAACGATACATAGTCGAGCTTCGCGAGATACGCAGCCGCTCCAACTCGCGCCGCGCCGAAATCCTGCATCGTCCACGACGCCTCGCCCGATCGCGCCCGCTCAGCGTTAATCAGCTTGAGCAGTTCCTCGTCTGCTTCGAGCGCATCGTGATTCAGCTTGTGCCCGGCTGCAACACCCGAGTCCTGCACTCGCTCGCGCACCTGCTGCCACTCCCGATAAAACGCAACCCACGCCGCATCCAGCTCCGATCCGAGCGTCAATTCCTCTGGCTGCATCCCGAGTAGCGGCTCGAGTAATGCCTCCCAGTAACGCGCACTCGGATCGAAGTACATCCTCCGGCGCCACTCGTAAGTCCCACCGGTGAGCGTGGACTCCCAGTCAAGATGCGGCTCCATGCGAACCATGAGCCCCATCGCCTTTGCATTCTCCCGAGCCCGCGCAATCGCATCTATTCGAGGACTCCGCGCCAGGTCGATCCTGAGCGGCACTTCATCCACCGCCAGAAACGTTGGCGTGAATGTCACATGACGAAACCCGAGCGATCGCAACTCTTCGAGGCTTGCGTCGACACCCTCGAACGCTCGAAGCCCGAAGCCGGGCAGCGAATACGAAAGCGGTGTCATCGGTACGTCAACAGGAACGTTTCGTCCAGGTGCGGGTAGCTGTTGAAGGTACTGAGCGCCATTCGCCCATCGGAGATCAGGAACTCCGAGAACGAGCAGTTCCGAGTCATCCAGAGGAAATCAAGGGCTTTCTCCGGCCGTAGATCGAGAGTGCTCGCAATCGTTGCGCTGATAGGTCCTCCCGATGTGAACACCACAATGTTCGACTTGTCGTCCACCGACTCCCGAGCCGCCCTCACACCCTCGGACACGCGCTTCTGAAATCCCTTCCAGCTCTCCATCTCCTTGGCTTCCACCGTCTCGCGGCACCAGTGCAGCGCGACCTCTTCAAACAGCTTCTGCAAAAGGTCCCCAGCCTCCGGAGTCGCCACGCCATTCTGAAAGGCCTCGTGAAGCGCACGGACCCGTTCGTCCATTTCCACCAGCAATGGGAGATGCGATCGCAGCAAGTAGCCCGCGTCCACCTCATCGAACTCCGGAATCACCACCGGCTCCGGAAACTCGAGCCCCTCCTTCTCGTACTCTGCCCGAACCAGCTCAGCTGTCCTCCGATGCCGGTTAGCCGGTCCTTGAAACACTCGATGGAAAACGATCCCCCG
>DASQVJ010000169.1:0-5308 GCA_035640835.1 Bryobacteraceae bacterium | reverse complement strand
ATGTGGCTGACGGCCTATGCAGTGGGGGCCTTCCTGATCGGTGGGTTGTTCTTCCGGCATCTGAAGCGCGGATTTGCTGACGTCCTGTAGTTTTCCTTTTTGAGGAGGCTCCGAGTTTTGAATCGTAGACACTTCCTGATGACTGCCGCGGGCTCGACGGCTTTCGCGCAAAGGCGGCAAAGCACTCCTCCGCCGAACATTGTCCTGATTCTTGCCGACGATCTCGCGGCATGGCACCTGGGGTGCTATGGGAACAAGGAGATTCGTACTCCGAACATAGACACGCTGGCGCGCACGGGCATCCGGTTTGCGAACAGCTTTGTGTGCACGCCCATTTGTTCGGCCAGTCGAGCGACGCTCTTTACGGGTCGTGTGCCGAGGCAGCACGGGATCCATGATTTCCTGACGAGTTCGCCGATCGAGAAGCCGCCGCAGGGTCAGCTGGCTCCGCCGCCGTCGTTTGAAAAAGAAGTGATGATCAGCGACGTGCTGGCCGGTCGAGGCTACAACTGCGGGTACGTCGGCAAGTGGCACATGGGGAACGACGCGACTCCGGGGCATGGGTATCAGTTCACGTACACGATGCCGGGCGGCTCGCAGCCTTACCAGAATCCGGTGATGTTCCTGAACGGGGAGAAGCGTCAGGAGTCGGGCTACATGACGGACCTGATGACACAACAGGCGCTCAGGTATCTCGACAAGCAGAGTGCGAACAAGCCGTTCTTCCTCACCGTCTCGTACTTCAATCCTCACTTGCCGTACTCAGGGCATCCGCAGAAGTATTACGACATGTATGGGAAGACCAGCTTCGATACGATCGGCTGGAAGCCCGCGGCTCCGAATGCGCTGCGTGAGAAGGATCTGCTGGGCGATATCGTGGGCAACCTGCGGAAGGCCGCGGCGTCGACGACTGCGCTCGATGACCAGATTCCGATTTTGTTGCGGAAGCTGCAGGAGCGGGGATTGCGGGACAACACGATTGTAGTGTTTACCGGTGATAACGGCTTCTTGTACGGCAGGCATGGGCTTTGGAGCAAGGGACTGGCCTCGGATCCGATCAACATGTACGACGAGGTCATGCAGGTGCCGATGCTGGTCAGCTGGCCAGGCAAGATTCCGGCTGAGGCCGTCTCCCCCGACATGGTCAGCTTCTACGACTTTCTGCCGACCCTCTGCGAAGCGGCCGGAGCAGCGGTGCCGGCGGGTCGCAACCTGGTGGGGCGCAGCTACTGGCCGATCGTCACGCGTGAGCCGTTGCCGAAGAAGCAGCCTTGGAAGCAGATGGTCTTTGGGCATTTCCGGAATACGGAGATGGCCCGGGACCACCGACACAAGTTGGTGTTGCGCAACGATGGCGCTGGTCCGAATGAGCTGTTCGACCTGACGCAGGATCGCGGGGAGATGGTGAATCAGTTCGAGAATCCGCAGTATGTGACGGTGCGGGACCGTTTGCGCACCGAGCTCGATAACTGGCGCAAGCGCGCGGTGTGAGTGTTCTCTCGAAGGCTGCCCTCACTCGAGGAGTCGAACGCACTGACGAGGCTCGCAGGCGAGCTGCGGGCTCGTGGTGTGGAGGTGCTCGATCTGACGGAGTCGAATCCGACGCGGGCGGGCTTTGCATACGGCGACTTCGAAGCGTCGGCGCCTGTTTCGTCGGTTTACGATCCCCATCCATTTGGAATGCTGAGTGCGCGCGAGGCGGTAAGCCGGTACTACGCGGAAGCTCATGGAGTGCACGTGTCGCCCGAGCGCATTGCATTGACTGCGAGCACGAGCGAAGCATATTCGTTCCTCTTCAAGCTGCTATGTGATCCGGGTGATGAGGTGCTGGTGCCTCAACCGTCCTATCCGCTGTTCGAGCATCTGGCGGCGCTCGATGCCGTGCGGGTTGTGCCGTACTCGCTGCGATATCACGAGGGCTGGTGGCTCGACGCTGCATCCTTGCGTGCGGCGATATCGGAGAGGACTCGTGCGGTGATTGTGGTGAATCCGAACAATCCGACGGGGTCGTATCTGAAGGGCTGGGAGTTCGAGCTGTTGCAGTCGACAGGGCTGCCAATCATCTCGGATGAGGTGTTTTCGGACTATGTGCTCGATGGTGTGGAGGGGACGGTGCGAACGGTGGCGGGGCGGGACGAGTCACTGACGTTCTCGCTATCGGGGCTTTCGAAGGTTTGTGCGTTGCCGCAAATGAAGCTGGGCTGGATCGCGGTGAGCGGGCCTGAGGCGATGGTTGCGGAGACCTGTCGGGGGCTGGAGTTTATTGCGGATACGTTTTTGTCGGTCGGAGCGCCGGTTCAGCTGAGCGCGCCGAGGCTGCTGGAGAACCGGCATTCGTTGCAGGCGCAAATTCGCGATCGGACGAGGTCGAATCTCGAGTACGCTCGGCAAGTGCTTGCGCAGGCTCCGTGCCGCTTGCTCGCGGTAGAAGGCGGATGGTATCTCACGATCGATGTGCCGCGGGTGAGGTCGGAAGAGCAATGGTGTTTGGAGCTCCTGGAGCATGAGCATGTGCTCGTGCAACCGGGCTATTTCTTCGATTTCCCGAGCGAAGCGTTTCTCATCGTGAGCCTTTTGACGCCCGAAGAAATCTTTCGCGAGGGGCTACAACGCATGATCCGCGCGCTGCGCATGTAGACTGATTAGAAATCCATGTGGAGACAAATTGCAGTAGCACTACTTTTGACCATGAGTGTTTCTCAAGCGGCGGAGAACCGTGTTTTCGAGATGCGTACGTATCACACGTACGAGGGCAAGCTTCCGAATTTGTTGGCGCGATTTCGGGACCATACCACCAAGCTGTTCGAGAAGCACGGTATGACGAACATCGGCTATTGGGTGCCGACGGACGAGCCGCAGTCGAAGAACACGCTGGTGTACATCCTTGCCTATCCGAGTCGAGAGGCTGCGAAGAAGGCGTGGGATGGATTCCGCCAGGATCCGGCGTGGGTGAAGGTCCGCGACGCCTCTGAGGCGAACGGCAAGATCGTGGAGAAGGTTGATTCGGTGTTTATGTCGCCGACAGATTTCTCGAAGATCAAGTAGTTCATGCGAGCTGCTTTGGCGATGTTGATGAGCCTCGTTGCGGTGGACGCTCAGGACCTGCTCATCACCAATGCACGCGTCTGGACGGGTAATCCGAAGCAGCCTTGGGCTGAGGCTGTGGCGACTCGAGGCGACAAGATCGCCGCGGTCGGAAGTCTGGCCGAGGTCTCAAAGATGGCTTCGGAAGGGGCTCGGAGGATCGACGGGCGCGGTGGCATGGTGGTACCGGGGTTCATCGACTCGCATATCCACTTTCTGATCGGTGGATTCAATTTGAGCTCGGTGCAGCTTCGAGATGCGCGAACGAAGAAGGACTTCATCGAGCGCATCGGGGAGTTCGCCAAGACCGTGCCCGCCGGAACGTGGGTCCTGGGAGGCGATTGGGATCACGAGAACTGGGGCGGGGAAATGCCCGATCGTGCGTGGATCGACGAGGTGACGTCGAATCATCCGGTGTGGGTCAACCGGCTGGATGGGCACATGGCGCTGGCCAACAGCAAGGCTTTGGAGCTGTCCGGCATCACGAAGTCGACGCCCGAGGTTGCGGGTGGGACGGTTGTGCGGAGAGCGTCGGGCGAGCCCACCGGCGTCTTCAAGGACAATGCGATGGCGTTGGTCAGGAAGCATGTGCCGCCCCCGAGTCCTGAGGTGAGCGAGCGTGCTTTGAAGGCTGCCATGGACTATGTGGCGTCGCGCGGTGTGACGTCCGTGGTTCACATGGGCACTTGGGAAGACCTTGCCGTGTTTCGACAAGGCCGCGCGTCCGGCATTCTGAAGACACGCATCTACGCTGCGGTGCCGCTGAGCACTTGGGAGCAACTCCGCGAGACCGTCGCCAAGGAGGGTCGCGGCGATGAGTGGCTTCGTATCGGTGGCTTGAAGGCTTTCGTCGACGGATCGCTTGGCTCGCACACCGCTGCGTTTCTGGAGCCGTTTAGCGATGCGCCGAAAGACAAAGGCCTGTTCGTGACACCGCCAGATGAACTTGAGCGCCTCACGCTGGGAGCGGCAGGCGCGGGCCTTCACGTGATGGTGCACGCCATCGGCGATCGCGCGATCCGCACACAGCTGGATATCTTCGAGCTAGCGGCGAAAGTCCACAAGCTGACGGATCCGAGATTTCGAATCGAACACGCACAGCACATCGCGCCTTCGGATATCCCGCGCTTCGGGCGTCTGGGTGTCATCGCGAGTATGCAGCCGTATCACGCGATCGATGACGGTCGTTGGGCGGACAAGGTGATCGGCAGGGAGCGTGCGAAGACAACGTATGCTTTCCGTTCGCTGCTCGATACGAAGGCGAAAGTGGCGTTCGGCAGCGACTGGTTTGTTGCACCGCCGACTCCATTGGAGGGGATCTACGCGGCGGTGACTCGTGCGACGCTCGATGATAAGAATCCTGGAGGTTGGGTGCCTGAGCAGAAGATCAGTGTCGAGGAAGCTTTGACGGCCTACACAAGCACTGCCGCGTACGCGACCTTCGAAGAGAAGATCAAGGGCACGTTGGAACCGGGCAAGCTTGCTGACCTTGTCTGGGTCGATCGCGATTTAACCCGGATCCCGCCGGCTCAGATACGCGAGGCCAAAATCCTGATGACCGTGGTTGGTGGGAAGGTCGCTTTCGAAGCTCGTTAACGTGCGGCATCGAGCAGGCCCTGGGTCTTTAACCAATCCGAGAGGCGTTGTCCCCAGCTATTTAAAACAGGATCCGATTGAGCGAGACCTACGCCGTGTTTGCCGCGACGATAGATGTGCATCTCGGCCGGAACCTGGTTCTGCCGAAGCGCGAGATAGAAGAGCACGCTGTTCTCGGACGGTACTCCGCTGTCTTCATCCGTGTGGAACAGGAAGGTCGGAGGAGTCTGCGCGGTCACCTGGGTCTCATTTGAGAGGCTCTCGACGAGCTTCGGATCGGGATTGTCGCCGAGCAGGTTCCGCATCGATCCCTTGTGCACGTACTGCTTGAAGCTGATGACGGGGTAAGCAAGGATCGCGAAGTCGGGCCGCGATCCGACTCGGTCGATTGGATCGGAGGCGGAGGAGTTGCCTGCGTCGAAGTGCGTCGCTGCTGTGGAGGCGAGATGCCCGCCGGCCGAGAATCCCCAAACCCCAATGCGGTCCGGCCGGATCTTGTACTCAGCGGCGCGACTCCGAACCGTGCGAATCGCACGCTTCACATCGAGCATCGGCGAGGGGTGATGGTAGCGAGGACCGAGGCGATATTCAAGTACGAACGCGGCGACGCCGAGATTGTTCAGATACT
>DASQVJ010000168.1:0-10663 GCA_035640835.1 Bryobacteraceae bacterium | reverse complement strand
CGACTCGGGTTGATAGGGGTGTGCCAAGGCGAGGCCCTCGGTGCGAGCGACGAGCTCGTTGACGCGAGGGTTGTACTTCATGGTGCAGGAGCCGAGCGGATACATGCCGAGGTCGATGGCGTAGTTCCAGGTCGAGAGCCGCGTGAAGTGGCGGATGACTTCGACTTCGCTGACTTCGGGAAAGCCTTCGATCGATTCGCGCACATTGGACTTGCCGAGTGCTTCGGTGGCGTCGATCTCGGGGACGTCGAGCTCAGGCAGTTGATAGCCCTTTTTGCCTGGAGTGCTGCTCTCGAAGAGAAGGGGCTCGTTCTGGACCAGGTGGGGACTTGTTTTTCGGATCATGCGAGTGCTTTCTTAACCTCGTCGATATCGGCGCGCTTGTTGGTTTCGGTGGCGCAGAGCAGGACGCATCCGGCGAGCTCGGGGTAGAAGCGGTCTAGCGGGAGTCCGCCGATGATCTTCTTCTTGAGCAGCGCTGCGTTGATCTTGCCGGCGTCGCCGTTGGCGCAGACGACGAATTCATTGAAGAAGGCGCCGGAGAACCGGCGGTTGAGGCCGGCGGCGAGATAGTGTGCTTTTGCGAGGTTCTGTTGCGCGAGCTCGCGCAGGCCTTCCTTGCCGTAGACGCTCATGAAGACCGTCGCCATGAGGGCGATCAAGGCTTGATTCGTGCAGATGTTCGAGGTCGCTTTCTCGCGGCGGATGTGTTGTTCGCGCGTTGACAGTGTGAGGCAGAAGGCTCGGTTGCCTTTCGCATCGACCGTCTGTCCAACGAGGCGGCCGGGCATCTGGCGCATGAACTTCTCTTTGGTCGCTATGATACCGGCGAAGGGTCCGCCGTAGCTGGGGGAAATCGCGAAGCTTTGGAGCTCACCTGCGACGATGTCGGCTTCCGCGGGTGGGCGGACGATGCCGAGGGAGACGGCTTCGGTGAAGACTACGACCAGGAGTGCGCCGCGCTTGTGGGCGATCTCGGAGGCTGCCTTGACGTCTTCGATTACGCCGAAGAAGTTTGGCGTTTGAACGATAACGGCGGCCGTATTATCGTCGACGGTGGCCTCGAGTTGCGCGAGGTCGAGGGTGCCTTTCGCTTCGTCATAACCGACCTCGGCGATGGGCATGTCCTGGTGCTTCGCGTAGGTGGTAAGCACTTCGCGGTATTCGGGATGGACGTTTTTCGCGGCAATGATGCGGTCGCGTCCGGTAATGCGGACCGCCATCATGGCGGCTTCAGGCACTGCAGATGAGCCGTCGTACATCGAAGCGTTGGCCACTTCCATGCCGGTCAACTGGCACACCATCGTTTGAAACTCGAAGATGCTGGTCAGAATGCCTTGCGAGATCTCGGGCTGATATGGCGTGTAGCTGGTGAGGAACTCGCCACGGGACACAACGGTATCGACCATGACGGGGCGGAAATGGTTATAGACCCCGGCACCTAGAAACGTTGCATAACCGGAGGCGTTCCTGGCGCCTTGGTTGCGGAAGTATTCGATGATCTCGTATTCCGACTTGCCCGGGTCAATCGAGAGTGGCCGTTCGAGTCGCACCTCGGCAGGCAGGTGCGAAAACAAATCTTCCATCT
This sequence comes from Bryobacteraceae bacterium, assembly GCA_035640835.1. Taxonomy (GTDB): domain Bacteria; phylum Acidobacteriota; class Terriglobia; order Bryobacterales; family Bryobacteraceae; genus DASQVJ01. The sequence continues at coordinate 9,075 of DASQVJ010000168.1, read as the reverse complement.
GCTCCTTGCCGCAAGTGGCCAACATCTCGCGGCGTTCGGAGTCAGACTTCGGCAGATAACGCAATACTCAAGCTCCTATATAGGTTTGATAGTCGGCGGCGGAGAGTAGATTCTCAATCTCAGAAGGGTTCGTCAGCCGGATCTTGACCAGCCATGCAGAACCGTGCGGATCTTCGTTGAGGGCTTCCGGTTTTTCCGTGAGGCTCGTGTTCACATCTGTGACTTCGCCTGTGACTGGGGAATAGATATCGGAAACCGCTTTCACGGATTCGACAGAACCGATGGTGCCGCCTTTGGTGGCCGTCGCGCCGACCTTGGGGAGGTCGACGAAGACGATGTCACCGAGTTCCGATTGTGCGTGGTCGGTGATTCCGACCGTGCCGGTATCTCCTTCCACCAGCACCCATTCGTGTTCTTTGGTGTAGCGATATTTCTCTGGATACATTTAAGAGCTCCGTTTGTAGAAGGGAGTCGGCACCGTGACCGCTTCCACCGGCTCCTTGCGAATCATGATTTGAATTTTGTGACCAGGCTCGGCGGCTTCAAGAGGAAGCATGGCGAGGCCGATGTTTTTACCGAGAGTCGGAGAGGGTCCGCCGCTGGTGACCCAGCCTGCCGGCGCGCGATCGATCCACACCTCGTAGCCGTCGCGACCGATGCCACGGCCGAGCATTTCGAAACCGACCACTTTGCGCTTGATGCCCTCGCCCTTTTGCTTCTCGAGCGCGGTTTTGCCAACAAAATCGGGTTTGCTGAGCTTCACGATCCAGCCGAGGTCGGCCTCATAGGGGGAAATCGACGCGTCGATCTCGTGGCCGTAGAGAGCCATTTTGGCTTCGAGACGGAGGGTGTTGCGCGCGCCGAGACCGCAGGGGATCAGGCCGAACTCGCTGCCAGCCGCCATGACGCGTTCCCACGTGGGCTCCGCCTCAGCAGCGTCGACATAGATTTCGAAACCATCTTCACCGGTGTAGCCGGTCCGAGCAATGCGGGCCCAGACGCCGCCTACCTCGCCATCGACGAAGTGGTAATAGTGAATGTCGTCGAGCTTGGTGGTTGTGAGCTTTTGAAGTGCCGGGAGCGCTTTCGGGCCTTGAATGGCGAGCTGCGCGTAGCGGTCGCTGGCAAACTCGACGGTGGCTTTGAAGCGGTTCTGGAGCGTGATGTGGTCGAAGTCCTTGTCCTGGTTCGAGGCGTTCACGCATAGGAAGAAGTGGTCATCGTCGACCCGGTGCACGAGGATATCGTCGACGAATCCGCCGTGGTCGTAGAGGAGACCGCTGTAGTGGGCCTGGCCGTTCTTGAGCTTGGTAGCGTCGTTCGAGGAGATGTAGTTGACGAGGTCGAGCGCCTCGGGCCCGCGGATCTCGATTTCGCCCATGTGGCTGACGTCGAAGAGGCCAACGGAGGTGCGGACAGCGTTGTGCTCCTGGACGATCCCGGAGTATTGAACGGGCATGTCCCAGCCGCCGAAATCAACCATCTTCGCCTTCAAACTACGGTGGATTTGGTTGAGGGGCGTAGCCTTCAGCGCTACCGGATCTGCCATGGAATCCACAATCTAGCACATCCGGTTCGGCTGGGAAAACGGGAGGGGGCTTACGGTAGTTGCGGTACGACCCTCGGGGGAGTACCATAATGAATGAAATTTAACAGCCAGGTAACGGGTGAGTTTTCTGGCTGCCTAACTTGTGAATTTGCAGTCACTTAAGGAATTATCTACCGAGCATTAGCAAATTGTTCCGAGCCCATTTGTGGGTGTTCGGGCCCCTAGAAGACGTAATTTCCTCCGGTAGCACGCGTCTTCAGGTAGTACTATGGTTGGCACAACAGTTGCTGGACCAATAGCGGGAGGGTAAGTATGCAAACTTCGACAATTTATAGATCACCCGCCGCCCTCGGGGTTGCGATGCTGATCGTGTTCGGAACAACAGGCTGTGCGACGAAAAAGTACGTTCGCCAGACCGTAGGGCCGGTTGAATCCCGAGTGGCCTCGAACGAGAAAAAGACCGCTGACCACTCGTCGGCGATCGGGGAACTTGAGAACAACCTGTCTCGGACGGACGAGAAGGCTTTGGAGGCCGATCGGAAAGCTGTAACGGCCGGCCAAGAAGCTCAGAAAGCCAACCAGGCTGCCATGGCCGCGGCGACCCGCGCGGACGAAGCACGCGCACTCGCAGAGAGCACCGGCAATTCGCTGAACGAGGTGGTGACGAACCTTGACAATTATCAGCCGGTCACGAGCCAGGCGATTCTGTTCCCGGTGAATCGCTACACGCTGACCAAGGAAGCACAGCAGCAATTGGATGATGCTGTCGCGCAGCTCGGTCAGGCCGGTAACTATGTGCTGGAAGTACAAGGATTTACAGACTCGACGGGCAGCAAAGAGTTCAACCTCCGGCTGGCCCAGCGTCGTGCCGACTCGGTGGTCCGTTATCTCACGGTGAAGCACAACGTGCCGTTGCGCAAGATCAACGTGCTTGGTATTGGCGAAGACAACTTCGCTGCTGATAACAAGACTCGCGAAGGTCGGAAGCAGAACCGTCGCGTTGAGGTGAAGGTTTACGCGCTAAACGTTCGCGGTACGGGCACAGGCACGGGTGCGTCCGCGGCGCCGACCACGAACATGCACACGCCCGGTGGGAACTCCACCACGGACGGAACTCGCAGCCGGACGAATACGGGCACACAGACATCTACTGTTCCCACTCCGAACCAGTAACGTTCCCTCGTCACTGGTCTCCCTTCATCAGCCCCGAGGTACGAAATCTCGGGGCTTTTCTTTTTGTGCGCGGGGTGTTTGAGGAGGATAGCCTGAGCTCCTTCGGTACCTCAAAACTATGCGTTCGGGGAGATGTTGGAACGCATCTCGTCAACGGACTTTCGCAAGCTCGCGACGGGTTCGCCGAGAGGTAGGTACTCCATGCAGATGTACCCGCCATACCCGGCTTTCTGAATCGCCCGGTAGATGTTTGCGTAATTGATCTCGCCGGTACCCGGGTCATTGCGTCCGGGGTTGTCGGCGATGTGGAAGACGGCGACGTAAGGCATGGCCTCGAGCAACGTCCGCGTCACATCGCCGACCTGCACCTGCTCGTGATAGATGTCGAACAGTAGCTTCACGTTCGGGTTGTCGACTTCCTTCATCAGTCTGATGCCGTCCTGATTGTTCGTCAGGAAGAAGCCCTTGTGGTTGACACGCGCATTGAGCGGCTCGACGATAAGATTCACGCTGGCTTTCGAGGCGAGTTCACCCGCGCGCTTGGCACCCTCGACAAGGCTCGCCCATTGCTCTTGCTGGGACTTGCCCGGAATCGCGTCGCCGCTCATCAGGATGATCTGCGGAATCTCGAGCTTTTGAGACCACGTGATCGCCTGCTTGATGTCGTTGAGGAATCCTTCCCGCTGCGCGGGATCCACCATCGATACGGGGCGATTCTTCCAGTTTGGCTGCCCGATGATGGTGTCCATGCCGAGGCGAAAACTCTGGGCCCGCTTCTTCATCTCGCGAACGCGCTCGTCGCTCCAATCGATGTGCTCAGCCACCAACTCGACAGACTGCAAACCGGCCTTCGCGGCGATCTCCAACTTCTCCTCGAAGCTGCCCTTCAACGTCCACAGCATGACCGATGAAGTGATCTTCGCCTTGCGCGGAGGTGGCTGGGTTGGCGGCGGTGCCTGGCCCATCAAAGGCGCTGCAACACTGGCGACGATCGCACCTGTTCCGACAAACTCTCTCCGGTTCATTAGCTGAGACTTTATCACGTTAACCTGAGAGTGGTGCAGGCACTAGAGAGAGTCGAGCGCTGGAAATATCGCACGTGTTTGCTCCTGTTCCTGGCGCTCACTGCTGCATTTTCGCTTTACCCTTGGACACTTCGAGCCACACCGCTCGGGCCGTCGCCCTGGATCCTGCTGACTTCACCGGACTGGCTTCGCTTCGGGCTGCGGTTGCGCGGCGATGTGATTTCGAACGTGCTGTTCTACCTGCCGCTGGGTTTGTTTGGAGTCTGGAGCCTCAGTCCGGCGAGGTCGAAGCTTTGGCGCGTAGCGATCGCCACTCTGGGCTGCACTCTCGTTTCCCTTGCGATCGAGATCGCGCAGTTTTACGTCAGCTCGAGGGTCACTAGTCCGACGGATCTGCTGACGAATTGCGTGGGAGCTCTGCTGGGTGCGACATTAGGGGCCTGGTTCGAGAGCAGGCGAGATTGGCATGCGGCGGTGATACCTGCGCTGCTGATGGCTGCGTACCTGATGAGGAGCGTCGCGCTGCCATTCGCGCCGGTTCACTATTCGCGTTATCTCGAGATCGGGCTTTTTCTGGGAGCGGTCTGGATCCTCGTCGCCAACCGGGGCTGGCCCAGGATCAACCTGATTGTTTGCGTCGGCATCCTGAGTCTACTGATAGCGGAAGAGCTCGAGCCGTTCCGGTTTTCATCGCAGACGCACGATTTTGTTTGGACACCGTTCGTGGCCACGCTATCCGTGCACGGCGCGCAACGGATCTTTGCGTTCACCACCAAGCTGTACCTCTACGGGCTGTCGCTCTTTGCCGTCACCAGGCTGAAGGTGCGGCTGCTGCCGGCAGCCATCTCCCTCGCCGTACTGTTACTCGGGCTCGAGTTGCTACAGACGCACTTGCCAGGACGTACACCGGAGTCGACCGATGCAGTCCTGGTGATCCTGTGGGCCCTGGTGATGATGTTGCTCTAACCATCGCCAAGCATACTTGAAATCTTTTCGACGACCGTTTCCCCAACTACTGATTCGTGGTGCTCGCCTCATCGGCGCTCAGCGGACGAGGCTTCGAGAACTTGATCTCGATCTGAGCCGGGCCTGCGATCCGAGTGGTGATGGTGCTGTCGATGTGGTCGGGAAAAGAGATGCCGTTCTCCAGCGAGTAAACGCGGGCGAATTCGACCTTTTTCAGGAATACGGAAGGTGTGCGTACCAAGCTGCCTACCTCGCGCATTGGCATGTACGTATCGGCGTCGATCCACAGTTCGCCCTTGAACAGCCCTACCCGCTTCTTCTTCGGCTCGAGCTTGAAAACGTGAGCTCGGCGCTTGTTTTCATCAACTTGGCCGATGTACTTGAACTTGTAGTTATTGGGCGTGATGGCGAATTGGCCGGCGTCAGCGTTGCCCTGAGTCTCGGCCGTCAGATAACGCGCGATCACGTCATTTTTGATGGTGTTATCGCCGCTGAAGCCGAGCATTTTGTAGCTCACTTTCCCGATGTCCGAGATCTTGCGGAGAGCGTTCATCGTGCCCGATTTCTTGAGCTTCGGGAGCTGCGCAGAGATCTGGACCTCCATCTGCTTGCCTTTCAACTGCTCGCTTTGCGCCTTAGTTGACGCCAAGTACTTGTCCAATATGTCAGCCCCTGGTCCGGTGGGCTTCTCTGCTATCTGAACACCCGATGACGTGGTGTTCGTTTCGCAACCCACTGCAGCAATGGAGGCTATCAGGATGAAAATGATAAAGACCCGCTGAGAACTCAAAATTTTTGCCTCTCCCACTGTATGATGCGGAACCCCGAGAACCTTCCTCGTCCTTTTTTTTGAACGACTCGAGGTTGAATGCCCGTTACAAGATGATTCTGTTCCTCATTTAGATGCGCGAGATTGTCGGGCGAACCAGCTCAAATGAGCATTGAACGGTGGTCAACGTTCGTTGGAACGTTTCAGGGTCGGTGGCGTCCGCTTGGTTACAGCCGGCTGTGGCGGGGGCACCTCCCGCTTGGGTTGCCCGGCAGTCGGGGACGCTCCGGTCCTGAGCGCGGCCACTTTCCTGCGAACCGTAGCGCTGTCGGCGAAGTTCGGAGCCAGCTGCAGATAACTGTTGTATACCTCCACGGCGGGGCCGGTTTTACCGGCCGCTTCATAAACCTCGCCTAAGTCATAGTAGATAGGAGCGTAGTTCGGATTGCGCTCGATCAGCGCCAAAGCGGTACGTTCGGCGTCGGCGTGCCGTCCGAGCAACCGGTAGACTCGGGCGAGCATCCAGCGGGCCTGCGATGACCGGGGCTGGAGCTGGACGGCCGTCTCGAGCTCGGCGGCCGCTTGTTCCAGGCGGGTCTGGAGCTGAAGCTGTGTTGCCATCTGGATTCGCGGCAAGGCCCAGGCTGGCGTCAGCTGAGCCGCCTTCTGATACATCTGCATAGCGCGAGCGTTGTCGCCCGTGCGCTCGTAAGCGACACCTAGGGCATTTACGGGGCAAGCGGTCTTAGGATCGAGCTGGACAGCTTTCTCGAGCAAGGGAATCGCGCCCTTGGCATCTCCCATCAGCAGCTTCGCGCGACCCTCTGCAAAACGTTGCTTCGACTCGAGCAGCGGTGATTCGCCCTTCAACTGCCGCAGTTTCTCGTAGGCAGCAGCAGAGCGCATGAGCATTGATGCTTTCAGTCCAGGCGTGTTCGAGTCGACGTAGTCCGACACCCCCCGCTGGCCGATCTCTTCGAGTGCAGCAATGACGCGCAGTTCGGCGTAGGGTCGCTCAGGATCTTTCGGGTGCAGGCGTTCGAGCAGTTCGGCAGCTCCGCCTTTCTCGAGAATGTTGCCCCTCGCTAATGCTGAATCGATCTCCCGGGCGACGCTTCCGGCTGTGTTGCTGTTCGCGAGAATCGGGCGATCGCCAATGATCGAGAGAGGGAGCGCCGGCTCGAAGCTACCAGCCACTCGGGGATGTTGGCGGGCGCCGGTTTCCGCTTCGACCCCTTTTGACACAAACTCGATGATCTCCGCGGCGCGGACCAGGCGATCACCATCGCGCTCCGCCCTGCCTCGCAGACCCTCGATCAGGCTGTAGCTGAAGACACCATGACCACCGCCCCAACGCTCGTCTTCGTAGGACCGTTCGTCTCCGCGAGCTGCCAGCAGATGAAGCACCGAGCGGTCGCCCTTTGCCAGGTTCTCGAGTGCATCGTGAACGCCGCTTTGCGTGTCGTACTTGCCCTCGACCCATCCGATTTGACCGGAATGACAGGCGTCGGCGATGAGGATCACATGGCGTGCCTTCAAGCGGCCTTTGAGCATCGCCTCGATCTCTCGAAACGCCACAGCGGTCGCGTAGAGATTCTGCGGATCGGAATCATGCGCGACGAGGTAGCCTTCGCCGGTGCCCTCGCTGCCGCCTTTTTCGATAGTGCCGTGGCCAGCGAAGAATAAGTACACGATGTCTTCGGGCTGAGTCACGCGAGGCAGCCAGGACGTTAGCGCAGCGCGGATGTTGGCGACGGTGGCACGCTCATTGGTCAAAAGCTCGAGCTGATTCGCCGGCAAAGCGCCCCCCGAACTGCTCTTCAGCAAGGAGGCGAAGGCTTCAGCGTCACGGTGTGCGAATCGGAGCTGTGCCCGTTCCGGCAGGTACTTGTACTGCGAAATGCCAACGACGAGAGCCCGAACGTTACCGCGTTTATCGACCGCAGCGCCGGCCTGGATCGGCTCCAGCTTCAGATCGCGCGAGGTCTGGCCGTTCAACGTCAACACCAGGCAGAGGGTCAGGAGAAATTTATGCAAAACGGAGGCAGGCTCGAACGTTATCATCCTCGAGTTTCCGCTGCGCCGCTGGGTCGAGCCCTGTAAGTTTCGGGAGCTTGGATGCCTTCTCGTGTACGGTGCGGAGAGTTCGTGCAAGGTAAAGGCCGCTTCGGCCGGGGAAGCTTGCCCAGTATTGGTCTGTGAGGCACGGTACGTTGAGCGGATCACGAGTAATCATCTCCACTGTGAGATGCGTTTTTGGGCGTGCCTTTTGGATCACTGCGATCATTCGATGCAGGTCGAGCATCCCTGTTCCGAGCACGACCTCGGACAAGTAGAAGCCGTTGTTGGCGGGTGCGACTCCCATGTCCTTGATGTGAGTCGAAATGGCGTAGGGTGCCAAGCGTTGTACCACTTCGTAAGGGTCATCGAGCAACGCAATATTGTTCCCGGTATCGAGACAGGCGCCGAGATAGGGGCTTTTGTTCTGGTTCAACAGCGTTACGAACTCGTCGACGGTCCAGTCCTTGTGGTTCTCGATCGCGAGGGGTAACTGTGCTTTCGCTGCCAGCGGCAGAGCGCGGGCTACAGCTGTTTTTGACTCGTCGACGAACTTGATCCAGCTTTCGAGTGTTTGGAAATTCTCGTAACGTCTCCCGCTCAAGCAGGCGGTTCGCACGCAGACGGCTCCGGCCTCCTTCGCCGCCCCGAGTGCTTTTTCGAGTTGCGCGGTCTCGGTCCGTAGCGGGATCATCGCTTCGAAGTAAAGGCCGTTTTTATGCAACTCGCTCCGTAAGGTCTTGATGTACGAAGGCTGCAGGTCGGTGATCGGCGCCTGAATTCCCGCCGCCCCGATCGAGACGGCATGGCGCAGGAACTCGAGGGTATCGTTCGGCTTCCAAACGCCGTAAGAGGTGGTTGCGACGCCCATCTTGTACTTGCCTGGAGCGGCGCCGGCCTGCATCGCAAAGGCAGCGGTTGTGGCGAGGAGCGTTCTTCTGGTCATGCCAACAAGCTTTTCAAAACGCCGTCCCAAGGCTTGCGATAGGGGCGCTCCAACATCGCATTCGCTTCCTTGTCGCCGATGATTTGTTCCTTCTCCGGATCCCAACGCAGCTTGCGACCCGTGCGCAGGGAAAGGTTCGCGAGGTGGCAAGCCACGGCTGTTTGATGACCATCTTCGACGTCAGCGATGGGGCGCTGGCGAGTCTTGATGCAGTCGAGGAAATTGCGCACGTGCAGGTCGAACTGCTGATCGGACGAACCAGGTTCCTTCATGCCTTGGATCCATGGCTCGGGCGGCTTGGCCGAACGCTGAGGCCCGCCGCCTGGATGGCCCTTGAACACGGGGATCGCGTTGGCCGGGTCGGCCTTCATGTCCGATGTGATCTCGAAGCCGTCGCGCCCGATGGCGAGGGATCCCTTGGTGCCGTAGTAGGTCGTCTTAGGACCGCGCGGACCGGAGCCGGCTTCCCGGAACGAGTAAATCGTCGTGAAGCCGGGATATTCGAACAGCGCGTCCTGCGTATCCGGAGTTTCGCCGTTGTCCTGGCCTTCGCTGCTTAACGCCAGGCGACCACCGCTCGAAGATACGG
>DASQVJ010000167.1:0-9027 GCA_035640835.1 Bryobacteraceae bacterium | reverse complement strand
CCGATTTGTGAATGCCGGGCGTGTCGAGGAAAACGACCTGGCCTTCTTCGCTGGTCCAGACAGCTTGCACCGTGGTGCGAGTCGTTTGCGGCTTATCCGCAACGATGGCGACTTTCGAGCCTACGAAGACGTTGAGGAGTGTCGATTTGCCGGCGTTTGGCCGGCCCAGGATCGACACGAACCCCGATCGAAACGGCTTGGCTTCATCGTCCATTGGTGGCGTCTAATTCCTCTACCGGGCTGACCTTCGAGACACGCACGCGATCGACTCTCAGTTCGTTGCCGGCCAGGACCTCGATGCGAATTCCGTCCTTCTCGACGACCTCGCCGGGTTGGGGAACTCGACCTAACCACTCACTGGCGAGACCGCCAACTGTGGTCGATTCGAGATCGCCAGGCAAGCGAACCTCGAGCAGATCGTTCAAGTGATCGATGTCGAAGCTGCCGGAGAGGATATAGCCTCCGGAGGGATCTTCCATGACGTCGAGAGTCGGCTCATGTTCGTCCCGGATCTCGCCGACGATTTCTTCGACCATGTCCTCCATCGTCACCAGGCCCGCCGTATTTCCGTATTCGTCAACAACGATTGCCATGTGCGATCCATTTTGTTGCATCTCTCGCAGGAGATCATCGACGGGCTTGCTTTCCGGTACAAGGCGGATGGGACGCGCGAGCTCGCGGACACGATGAATCTTGCGCTCGTTGTCGTCCATCTCGAACATGTCTCGCACGTGCACGAATCCGATGATGTTGTCGATGTTGCCTTCGTAGACGGGGATTCGCGAGAACTGCTCGGTGATTACGAGCTGACGCAGGTCGTCGAGGGTCGCCTCGGCGGAAATAGCGACGATGTTGGGACGCGGTGTCATCACCTCGCGAACGGTCTTGGTTCCGAATTCGGCGGCAGACTGGATGAGCTTGCGATCGTCCTCCTCGATGATGCCCTCTTCAGCGCCGGCAGTAATCAAGGCCTCGATATCCTCCGATCCATTCTCTTCCTGAATGGGCTCGGGATCTCTCAACTGAGCCAGGGATTGCAGGAAGCCAAGAAGAGCAGTGATTGGTCGCGTGATAATCGCAAGCGCGGCGATGATCGGCATCACTGCGATCATCCAGGTGCCGCTCGTGTGCCGGTAAAGCATGTGCGGAACGATGTAGGTGGCAACCAGCATCAGGAGCCACGCGATTGCAAACGCTTCCAACAGGTGGAAGGTGCTAAAGACATCGTTGCTGCCAACCAAAGCAAAGGACAGAATCGCCGACAGAATAAGAAGCGTGTGCTTCACCATCGAAAAGGTCTGCACGCCCGCGTCCGGCTTAAGATCCAGACGATTTCCGACAGTCTCTTTGAAGGCAATCAGCGCCGGAACTTCTCGAGTGCGAAGCCGCATCAGGTCCGTGTAAGCCGTCTGTGCCAAAGTCGAGAGCACAAGCAGAAACACCACCACGCACAGAAGAACCACGTAGAGAGCGATCATGCACGTGCCCTCTCGAGTAAGCTTTGGGGCAGTTCAAGGCGTTCGCGCCAGCGCCTCTCGACGCGAGCCATCTTGCCGCGATCGGTCTCATGATCCATGCCCAGCAGGTGGAGCACGCCATGCAGCATCAGAATACGAACCTCTTCTCCCGGCGTATGGCCGAATTCTTCAGCCTGTGCGATGGCACGCTCAGACGAGATCGCGAGCTCTCCAAGATCACCTTCAGGTTGGCCCGAAGGAAAGGACAGCACGTCGGTGGGATATGGATTGTTAAGAAAGTCAGAGTTCAAGCGAAGTAATTCGGCGTCGTCGGTCACCAGGCAGGTGAACGGACGCCCGCCCGTCACCTCCGTGGTGAGCCGTTGCGCGAAGGATGTTATCTCTTTGCGAGGGAGCGACCTCTTCGATCGCCGAAACAGAACGGTACTGCCACCAGGGTCCATGGCTAGACGTTGGGCAGCTCGAGAGTCGAGGGCTCAACCAACTCGGCGGGATTGATCTCGGTCGAAGCTGCGGGCTCGGCACTTGCGTTGTCCGCGAGTCTGAGGCTTAGCTGCCTGCTGGAACCGATCTGCTTGTTGTATCGATCGTAGGCGAGGACGATTCGTTGCACCAATGCGTGCCTTACTACGTCCTTGTCGTCGAAATGCACGAAGCTGATACCTTCCACACCGCGCAGCACGTCGAGTGCATTAAACAAGCCGCTCTGCTTGCCCCCAGGCAGGTCGATCTGCGTGGGATCACCTGTTACAACCATCTTAGAATTGAATCCCTGGCGCGTAAGAATCATTTTCATCTGCTCAGGAGTGCTGTTCTGTGCTTCATCCATGATGATGAAGCAGTCGTTCAGCGTGCGGCCGCGCATGAACGCGATCGGTGCAACCTCGATTACATTCTTCTCCAAAAACTTCTCGACGCGCTCGCTATCGATCATCTCGTACAACGCATCGTAAAGCGGTCGCAGGTACGGATCGACCTTCTCTTGAAGAGTACCTGGGAGAAATCCGAGTTTTTCTCCAGCTTCAACTGCGGGCCGCGTCAGCACAATCCGGCTGACCTTCTTGTTCAATAGCGCTGAAACGGCCATGGCGACTGCAAGATATGTCTTGCCCGTTCCGGCCGGCCCGATACCGAACGTAAGATCATGACGCTCGATGGCGTCGATGTATCGACGCTGGTTCAGCGTTTTGGGAGCGATCGTCTTCTTTCCGAATGCGCGGCTCCGGCCCATCTGCACCAAGGTGCGGAGGCTGAGACCAGGGTCGCTGAGCACGACACGGAGATAGCTGTTGAGATCGCCGTTGAATACGTGTCCCTCGCTAATGAGAGCCGCATAGTCGATGAGGATACTCTCGGCGCGCAGGACGTTGGCGTCCTCACCCTCGATCTCGATGCTTTCCGGAGTAATTTTGGTCTGCACCGCGAGGGCGTTTTCGATCAGCCTGATGTTTTCGTCGCGGGTGCCGAAAAGGGATTCGATACCAGTAGTTATCTGAACACTAACTTTCATTGGGAGGTGCGGTCAGAGGTGTCCCGCAGGACCAAGGGGACACAAGACCACGGAGGAATACAGCCGCTGCCGCGGCGCGGAAATCCGCATCCGCCTTTTAGTATAGCAGCCACTTCTTAGGAAACGGAATCAGGCAAATAGAGTTGCAGGACCCATCCGGCCGTAATGCCGTTGCAGCCGGTTTCGCAACTCCAGACGGGCTCGCAACAAGCGGCTCTTGGCGGCCGGTACGGAAATGCCCAGTCGATCCGCGACGTCCTCTATCGGAAGCTGCTCAATGTCCCGCAGCACGAAGGCGTGGCGCAGGAGCGGCGGAATCCGTTCTATCTCGCGTTTGAGAACCTGGGCGACTTCGGTTTGACCGAGCCGCTGTTCCGGGGTGTCGGCCCGGTCCGGCAAGTCAATGGTTTGAGTCTCCTCGCCGATAACTGTGTCATCCATGTAAAAGAATTTGGCTCGCCGTGTTTGCCGCAGGCGCATCAAGCACTGGTTCACGACAATTCTGGTGAGCCAACTGGAGAACCTGGCGTCCCGCTGGAACTGGTTGATGTGTTGGAACGCCTTCCAGAGCGCGTTTTGGACCTCGTCTTCAGCGTCCGACTTATCGCGGAGAATCGAAACCGCAACGCGCTGACAAGGTGTCTGATAGCGCTCGATCAGCACGGCAAACGCCTCATTCTCGCCACCTTGGACCAGGCAAACTAACTCGTCATCGTTAAGTTCGTGCAGTCTTTGATCGTTTTGCATCCTGTTACCCCAGCTAGCGATCTGATGCGTTGAATCCCTATGGACGACGGTAACAGGATGCGGCTGGACTCGGAAGAGCCTGTTGAAAGCGGGTTTAGCTATACGGAAAATCACGGCCGGAATTGCAGTGGAGATAAAATCATTTTGAAAATGAATGAAAATAGCGAGGCCACGATTCGAAGGGCGCTGTCCTCGTACGACTTGGGCAGAAAGCTACGACAGCTCCGTCTCCGCAAGAAGATTGCGCTGGTGGATCTCGGTAAGCACACCGGGCTCTCGGCCTCAATGCTCTCGCAGCTGGAGAATGGGAAGCTGATTCCGACCCTGCCGACTCTTGCGCGCATCGCCATGGTGTTTGATGTGGGGCTCGACTACTTCTTCACAGACAAGAAACGCAAGCGGACCTTCGCTCTGGTGCAGGCGGAAGACCGAATGAAGTTCCCGGATCGGCCGGGTTCACCGAAGCCAAACTACTTCTTCGAGTGCCTTGCATTCTCGGCGCCGGAAAAGGGAATCCAAGCGTTCCTCGCGGAGTTTCCGAAACGTAACTGGGATGAGGTTCCCGAGCATTTCCACGAGGGCTCCGAGTTGGTGCATGTTCTCGAAGGCACGCTCGAGATTCGCTACCAGGGCGAGGAGCACGCGTTAAAGCAAGGCGACAGCGTCTTTTTCGACGGGTTCGAGCCCCACGGTTACCGTGGCACCTCTAAATTACCTGCGCGGGCACTGGTCATCACTTCGCCGCCGAGGCTCTGAACCACCTCGACCTTCTTTGCGGCACGCCGCCCGGGTTTCGACCCGAAGTTGTCCGCGTAGATTTTCGTGAACATGGCACCCAGATAGAAGATCTGCGCAGAGTAGTAGACCCACACAACCAGCACAACCAACGATCCCGCAGCTCCAAAAGCACTCGAGAAGCTCGCCTTTCCAAGATAGAGACCGATCAGGAGCTTGCCGAGGCTGAACAGGACCGAGGTGATGCACGAGCCGATCAGCACGTCCTCCCACTCGAGTGGAACGCTCGGCAGAAACCGATACAGCAGGGCGAACAAGAAGGTGATTACCAGGAACGACAGGACCGTATCCGCTAGCTGAAGGACCAGTTCGTGGGCCGGCAGCAATCTCCAGAGATACTCCCCAGCGGCGGCGACCGCCGTGTTCACCGCTAGCGAGACCAACAGCAGGAAGCCGACACCGACAACTAACAGGAACGACTTGGTACGATCCCGAAGCAGCGTTACGATCGCGTGAAGTCCGAATCCGCTGTTATCTTGAACGCCCCAGATATAGTTCAGGCCGTCACGGAGTTCGCCAACAGCGGCGGTGGACCCGAAAAACAACGTCATAAGGCCAATAATGGTCGCCAAAGTCCCGCTTCTCGGAGCTCTAGAGGCATCCAGCATGTTGCGGATTACCTCCGCACCCTGAACACCAATCAGGTTCTCGAGTTGCCAAAGCAACTGCCCCGTTGCGGCTTCTCGACTAAACACAAAGCTGGCGATGGCCACCACCACAATCGCAAGGGGAGCAAGCGAAAGAATGGTGTAGAAGGCGACCGACGCCCCGAGTCGCGGGATACGCAAAGCAAAGTAGCTTTCGATGGTCTTCCTGACGAGGAATCCCATTTCGCGCCAACACGTAAGGCACATGGAGCGAAGGCCGTGCCATCGCTCGACGTTGGGATCGTTGCCGACAGGTTCGACCCGGGCCATCCGGTTTTACCCTTTTCTTTGACGCTGAGCGCGTTTCGAGAGTTTCCCACTCGCTACTCGCCATTCCTCAAGAAGCTCGAAATGATCTTGCAGGGACTCGAGGGTGGACGGCTCGAGACCCGAATGCTTCAAGTTCCCTAGAAGTGAGTCGGAGACGTCTGGAACGGCCCGTTTTCCCGAATGTAAATAGGAGCGCCAGGATTTCGAGAGGAGGCTCATCGCGAGGCTCGTTGCCGTCGGGAGCGTTACATTGCACATTTGCAGGAGCTCCAGTGAGAGTGCGGCGACGGGAACGTGAAGGACACTAAGGCTGGTGGTGGCGGCCAGGAAGATTGGCTTCGTTCCGGCAGCAATTTCCAATATCCCCGCGTCGTCCGGGAGAGCGTAGTCGCGCAACGAGCGGACAGCTACCGGATCGCCCTCGACGACGAAGCGCTGGTCCTGCGAACCGGGCACGTTGTCGATGGAGCCAACCGCTGCTCCGGCATCACGCAGAAGGCCCATGCACTCGGTACCATGCTGGGACCAGCAGACCACAACGGTGCAGCCCTCGAGATTTGGCCGCACCTTGAGGAGTTCCTGGAACTGCTGTTCGAGCTCCTCATCGGGTACGCTGATCAGGATCACCTTGGCTTCTGCCAGTTGCTCGTAGCTGTCGACAGCCGTTCCACCGCTCAGGTTGTTTGCGGCACGGCTGGCCGCTCGAACGCTCGAGGATTTAATCGGACCGAGTGTTTCGCGAAGCTTTGTCAGCCGCGTAAGGCTGGTTCGGCTAACTGGCCCCGAACATACGAGACCCAGCAATGGCGCTTTCTTCATAAAGCCCACGAGATTTGAGTGCTTTGATGCGATCGCGGATCTGGGCAGCCTTTTCAAATTCAAATTTCTTGGCGTAGTCGCGCATTTGCTGTTCGAGCTCGGCCAGGAACTTGTCCCGCATCTCGGGGGTCATTTCCTCTACGGGGCTTTCGGGCTCAGCCGGAATAGTCACGTAATCGCCTTCCGCCACCATCACCAAGCTCATGTCGATCGGCTTGAGGATCGTCTGCGGCTGGATTCCGTTCTCTTCGTTGTAATGCAACTGCACACGCCGCCTGCGATTCGTCTCGTCGATCGCCCGCTTCATGCTGTCGGTAATCACGTCAGCATACAGTATTGCGCGCCCGGATGCATTGCGCGCTGCACGTCCGATGGTCTGGATCAGAGAACCGGTGGATCGGAGAAAGCCTTCCTTGTCGGCATCGAGGACCGCGACTAGCGAGACCTCGGGCAGGTCCAGACCTTCGCGCAGGAGATTCACGCCGATCAACACGTCGTACTCGCCGCGGCGAAGGTCGCGCAGAATCTTGATGCGATCGAGGGTGCTCACCTCCGAGTGCAGGTAAGCGCACTTCACTCCGACCTCCGAGTAGTATTCGGCGAGGTCCTCGGACATTCGCTTCGTAAGAGTCGTGACCAGGACTCGTTCGTTGCGCTCGGCTCGAAGCCGGATCTCATTCAACAAATCGTCGACCTGACCCTTGATGGGCCGGATGTCGAGCTCGGGGTCAACCAGCCCGGTGGGCCGGATGATTTGCTCGATGACGACGCCACCGCTTTTGGTGAGCTCGTAGGGACCTGGCGTTGCCGAAACGTACGTGACCTGGTGCACGCGATTCTCGAACTCCTGAAACGTGAGTGGGCGATTATCGCGAGCGCTCGGTAAACGGAAGCCGTAATTCACCAGGACGTCTTTGCGGGACTGATCGCCGTGGTACATGCCCTGGAGCTGGGGAATGGTCTGATGGCTCTCGTCGATAAAGATCAAGGCATCGTGAGGAAGGTAATCGAGCAACGTTGGCGGTGCTTCTCCCGGAAGCCTGCCGCTGAAGTGCCGCGAGTAGTTCTCGATGCCATGGCAATAACCGATCTGCCGGATCATCTCCAGATCGAACATGGTGCGCTGGTACAGCCGTTGTGCCTCGATGAGCTTGCCCTGCTTTTCGAGCTCGGCGTGCCACCACGTGAGCTCCTCTTCGATGCTCTTGAGCGCCGCATCACGTGTTTCGGGCTGCATCACGTAGTGCGATTTGGGGTAGATCGGCAGTCGTAGATAAGTCTGTCGAACCTGGCCGAGCAGAGGATCGATCTGGGATAGCGACTCGATCTCGTCGCCCCAGAACTCGATTCGATATGCGTAGTCGTCGTACGCCGGATAGATCTCTACGACATCGCCGCGCACCCGGAAAGTGCCGCGCTTGAAGTCGCCCTCGTTGCGCTCATAGAGCAGCTCAACAAAGCGGCTGAGCAGCTCGTTGCGCTTGATCTTCTGCCCTTTTTCGAGCATGACGAGCATGCCGTAGTAGGCCTCTGGCGATCCGAGGCCGTAGATGCAGCTGACACTGGCGACGATGACGCAGTCGCGGCGCTCGAAAAGGGATCGGGTGGCCGAGAGACGGAGCTTATCGAGCTCGTCGTTGATCGTGGCTTCTTTCTCGATGTAGACGTCCGAGGTCGGGATGTACGCCTCGGGCTGGTAGTAATCGTAGTAGCTGACGAAATACTCGACCGCGTTTTGCGGGAAGAACGTCTTGAACTCGTGGAAGAGTTGCGCCGCAAGCAGCTTGTTGTGGGCGAGGACGAGGGATGGACGTCCAGCAGCTTCAATCACCTTGGCCATGGTGAAGGTTTTGCCGGATCCCGTAACGCCCAGCAGCACCTGATGCTGCTCGCCTTCGCGCAAGCCCCGTAGAAGTTCCGCGATTGCATTTGCCTGGTCGCCCCGAGGCTGATAATTGACGCCAAGCTGGTAACCCATTGTTCCCAGTATAGAAAGATCCCGCCTGAAGCCTGGACCTGGTAGTACCATGAGGGATTCCTGATGAGTTTCGTTCGCTCTCTGCGCCGAATGCTCTGGTCATTAGATACGCGCCTATCTCGCCACGATGCCGTGGTCGACGAACCAGTTGCTGAACCACCTCCCAATCGCTATCAGGAGATTCGAGACTTCGTTTGGAGTATCGATCTCCCGACGCCGGAAGCCCGCGAGTATCTAAAGAAGCACCTCCACCGGATCGCTCGCACTCTTACGTTAGTTCCCGAGCCGTTTCAGACGAAACGCGTGTTGGAGCTAGGTGCCTACATGCAGATGACACCGGCGCTGCAGTGTGTTTTGAACTATGAAGAGGTTCGCGGAGCCTATTACGGTACGCTGGGGCGCACAGACGAGAAGAGGTTGACGGCAAACGGTATCGAGGTGTTTCGTTGCTTCGTCGACCACTTCGATGCCGAGAAGGATGTCTATCCGTACCCGGATGGAGAGTTCGACGCCGTGCTGGCGTGCGAGATCTTCGAGCATCTGCTGCATGATCCGATGCATATGCTGCTGGAGATCCGGCGAGTGCTTGTGGATGGCGGGCGGTTGATTCTGACCACACCAAACTGCTCGAGCTACTCGACGGTGGCGAACGTGCTTCTGCAGATCGGGCATCCTCAGTTGCACGCGATGTACGCCAATCCTCTGCGACCGGATGCGGAGAAGGACATCCCACACGTTCGCGAGTACACACCTCAGGAACTCGCAGACGTCATCAAACGTGCC
>DASQVJ010000166.1:0-8099 GCA_035640835.1 Bryobacteraceae bacterium | reverse complement strand
TGAGCCGATCGCGATGATGCGGCCTGAGCCCTGCTTCCGCATGAGCTCGACAGTGGCGCGTATGACATGGAAGGCAGCCGTTGCGTTCATCGCCACCATCTGCTCCCAAACGTCGGCACCCGTTTCGTGCGTCGGCTTCCCTCCAGCGAAGCCTCCGAGCACGTGAACCAACACGTCGATGCGACTCGTCCTCTCGTTGGCTTTGCGAATGGACTCCTCGGCAGCCTGACCATTCAGCAAATCGGCTTCGATCCAGCCTTTGTCCTGAGGCACATTCCTTGCGATTCCGATGACCAAATCACCGGCCTGCTCAAATCTCTGCACGACGGCTCCGCCGAGGCCGCCCGTCGCGCCCGTGATGACCACCGTTCTTTGCGTGTTCATTTGACCCTTATGATGGAAAGCATGGCACAGCCCTTGCCGCGTCTTCGCATGAATCTGGATTTCATGCCTTCACCTCTGGAGGATCGGCCAGGGCTTTTGATCCGGGATTCTTATGGATACTCCGAGTCGACGCTCATTATCCCGCCGCCTCTGGTGAGCTGTCTGGAGTGCTTCGACGGCGAGCAGACGGAGCTCGAGCTACGCGCTGAGCTCGTGCGAATCACGGGCGAGCTGGACGTATCTCGGATCGAATCGCACCTGATCGAGACGCTCGAACGGGCCGGCTTCCTCGAGAACGAGACGTACGAGAGGATGCGCGAGGCTCGGCATCGTGCGTTTGCGGAGCAGGCATCTCGTGAGCCGGCCCACGCCGGTACAGGCTATCCGGACGATTTGGAGGAGGCTCGGCAGACGCTCTCGGAGTACATGGCCGGTTCCATGCCTCCGCCGGAACGATTGGCTGTTGCGATCGCCGCGCCTCACGTAAGCCCATTCGGCGGTTATGAGTCGTATCGCGATGCGTATGGAGCATTGCGCAACGATCGGGATGCCACCTACATTATTCTTGGCACGTCGCACTACGGTCCGCCTGACCGCTTCGGGTTGACACGCAAGAACTACCTGACGCCATTTGGCCAGGCTCGGACGAATGAGGCATTGCTGAAGGAGTTGGAGAAGCAGCCCGCGGCGATCATGGAGGATTACAGCCACGCCATCGAGCACTCCATCGAGTTTCAGGTGCTGTTCCTCCAGCATCTGTTCGGACCGGACGTATCCGTTTTGCCGGTGCTTTGCGGGGCCTTTGCGAGCAGCCTCTACAACGCAGGGAAGCCGGAGGATGACGAGGACGTGCGGCGCTTCTTCGACGCGCTGGGGGAAATAGGCGCTCGCGAGAAGAATGTTCGGTGGGTGCTCGGTATCGACATGGCCCACATGGGCGCACGCTACGGCGATCGCTTCGCGGCGATCTCGAACGCGGGCGAGATGCTGACCGTTGCCGATCGCGATAAAGCTCGGATCGATAGTGTGGTGAAGGGTGATGCCGACGGATTCTGGGACCAGGTTCAGGAGAACAGCGACGATCTGAAGTGGTGCGGGTCGGCGCCGCTGTACACGTTTCTGCGGGCGCAGCCGGGCTTGCGCGGTGAGCTGCGCCGTTATCAGCAATGGAACATCGATTCTCAAAGCGTGGTCAGCTTTGCGGCGATGTCGTTTTCAAAATGTTAGGCCTCTTCGACGCTATATCCTGATCGGGCGATGTGTGCCGAGAGGATCTCGGCGTTGCGTCCATGATGTCGGAAGATCTGCTGGAAAAGCTCACAAACGGACTCGTAGCCGCGCTCGTAGAAGACCAGAATCGATGGCCCTGCGCCGCTCAGCGTGCAGCCGAGAAGTCCAGGGGCACGGATCTGAAGGGCCTCGGCGAGGCCCGGCACCAGCGAGCACCGATACGGCTGGTGCATGCGATCTTCGAGGGCTGTGGGGAACGCCCCAATGTTTCCCGTCGCCAGAGCAGCCACCAGTAGCGCCGCTCTTTGGACATTGAAGACCGCGTCGGCCTTGCTGTATTCCGTCGGCAGCACGGAGCGCGCCATCGTCGTGGGCAGCTCGAAGTCGGGGACGACGACCGCTACGTCGAACGTTTGTGGTAGCTCCAGGCGAACAGCTCGAGCGATGCCTGCAGAATCAATGGCGCTTGCCACGATGGATCCCAGGACGCTCGCGGCCACGTTATCGGGGTGACCTTCGATCCGCGCGGCCTCATCGAGAATGCGGTGAGGTTTCCAACCGAGACCGAGCAACCGGTCAGCGATCACCACGCCCGCTGTGAGTGCGGCAGCGCTTGATCCGAGTCCCTTGCCGAGAGGAATGTTGTTCTCGATGGCAAGCTCGATAGGCCGAAGCTCTTCGTTCACGTCGCGGGCAACCGTTAACGCAGTTTGCCAGATCAGATTATCGGAGGTGGTTGGAATACGATCCGCATCCCGGCCGTGAACCGAAATCTTGAGCTCGCCGGCCGGTTGGAAGCGGCATGTCAGATGTAAATCGAGCGCGAGGCCGAGCGCGTCAAAGCCAGGCCCGAGGTTGGCGCTCGACGCCGGTACGCGTACCACCGTGGGCACGCTACTGACAGGCTCCAGCAATCTTCACGGTTCGACCTTCGCGGCACGACGTATACACTGCATCGACAAACTGAAGTGCGCGGTAGCCCTCCTCGCCCGAGACCACTGGCTTCCGGCCCGTTTTGCAGGCTTCGGCGAAATCAAGGAACTGACGTTCGAACGGCGTCAGAGAGATGGCCATCGGGTCCGATGCTCCTGAGGCAACGTCAGTCGCCAGTGGCGCTGGTTCGCCGGAGTCGTCGAGCACATCCCAAGTGGTCAGTTTGTCGCCGCTAATCACTGCGGAACCCTTGGTGCCGTGGATTTCGAGCCGTTCCGTATATCCGGGCCAGAACGCGGTCGACGCCTGAAGGACTCCCGTGGCTCCGTTGCCGTAGCGGAAAAGTGCACTCACAACATCCTCTGATTCGATCTTATGGCGTGCGCCGAGCTGCCAGTAAGCGTGCACTTCGCTGACCGGGCCAACCAGCCAGAGCAGAACGTCGACTTGATGAATCCCCTGATTGATGAGCGCGCCGCCCCCTTCGGTTTCCCAACTGCCTTTGATCGGACGGCTGTAATACTCTTCTGATCGCCACCATTTCACGTAGGCATCCGCCTGCAGAATTTTTCCAAGCCGGCCGTCGCCGATCGCCTTCTTGAGGAACAACGATGAGTCGTCAAACCTGTGCTGGCTTACGACGCCGAGCACGATACCCGCATTCCTCGCCATCTCGACCATCTTCGCGGCGGTTGCAAGAGTGGTCGAGATCGGCTTCTGCACCTGGATGTGCTTCTTGGTTTGCGCGCAGATCTCGATTGGCTGAAGACGGAAATCCGGGAAGGTGCACACGTCGACGAAATCGACCCGCGGATGGCGACAGACTTCCTCGTAAGTCGGGACGAATTCGCAGTCGTATTGCTCGGCGAATCGTCGTCCGACGTCCTCGTTCAGGTTCGTGCAAACTGTAAGATCAAAGCCAATATTCCGGTATGCCTGGGCGTGCTTGTGCGCTATCGCGCCGGTACCGATCAGACCAACTCGCAAGTTGGATCCTCCTTTGGGGATGAAAGCCGAAAGTATAACAGTCGCACGATGTCGGTTCTGAGCTTAGCGTCGAACCGGCTTCGAGCCCTCGATGCACTCGTACTTTCCTGCAGCAAGGTTCGTGTGCTCATCGGTGGTGCCGCTGGGCCACGCGATGACCACGCGTTGTGCAGAGTTCTGCTTTCCAAGGCCGAAGGTGGCGGGGAGTTCGCATTGAGATAAGTAGCTGCCACCGGTCTTGACGGTTCTCGACATCACTTGACCGCCTGCGATGTGGCACTGGATGGTCGCGCCGATGCCGTCGCGGTTGGATTTCGTGCCTCGAAGCTTCAGGCGTAGCGAACGGTTTCCATTAGTCACATCATTGCGATACAGATACGCCGGTCCGTTGTTGGTGGTGAGCAGAACATCGAGATCGCCGTCATTATCGAAGTCGCCGAATGCCGCGCCACGACCGATTTTGGGAGCTGCGAAGTCGGAGCCTACCTCCGTTGCGATGTCGCGGAACTGTCCTGAGCCGAGGTTCCAAAACAAGTGCGGAGCCTGAGCCTGTGGCAATGCCTTCGCGGTATTGTCGATGTGGCCGTTCACGACCAGGAGATCGAGGCGGCTATCGAGGTCGGCATCGAAAAAGAAGCAGCCGAATCCTAAGCTTCTCCGGGAGAGTCTGCCGATCTCGGATCGTGGTGCCTGATCGGTGTAGAGACCGCCCTCCGAGCTTCGGTAAAGACCGATCATCTCGTTCTGAAAGTTGGTGACAGCAAGCCCGCTGGCTCCGGAGTTGTCGTAGTCGGCGACATCCACACCCATGCCGGCGCGGGCTTTTCCTTCCTCGCTGAAGGCCACACCGGCCTTCACGGCGATCTCCTGGAACGTGCCGTTGCGCTGGTTTCGATAAAGCTTGTTCGGCTGCGTGTCGTTGGCTACGAACAGGTCAGGCCAGCCATCTTTGTCGTAGTCGAGTAGAGCGACGCCGAGCGACTTCGAGCTCATGTCAAAGATCCCGCTCTTGGCGGTCACATCCTCAAATTTGCCGTTGCCGAGATTCCGGAAGAGCCATGCGGTGGAGCCGCGGTAAGCCTCGGGCGTGCAGTAGGCTTTTGTCTTGCCATCGGCGGTGCAGTAAACATCCAGCTCGGGCGACCAGCGTACGTAGTTGCACACGAACAGGTCGAGCAAGCCGTCGCGGTCGTAGTCGAACCACATGGCGGAGCTGCTAAATGCCGTGCGCCCATCCAGACCAGCGGGCCTCGTGACATCAATGAATGTGCCTTTGCCGGTGTTCTTAAACAACCGGCTCTGACCGAGGCACGAGACGAAGATGTCCGGAAATCCGTCGTTGTCGAAGTCCGCTGCGGCGACTCCCATGCCGTACATCGGGACCGCTAGTCCTGCTTCGCGAGTGACATCGCGGAAGGTGCCGTCGCGATTGTTTTTGTAGAGCGCCAGGGTACTCGCAGGACCTTTTGCCTGGCTCAATGGCTTGGAGTTTACCAGCAGAATGTCCTGCCAGCCGTCGCCATCGTAGTCCAGAAAGGCGCAACCGGAGCCCATGGTCTCGGGAAGATACTTCTTCCCGAACGCGCCGCTGTTGTGGGTGAATCGAATGCCGGCCTTCGCCGTCACGTTCACCAGTTGAAATCCGGGACTCGCAGGGGCAGCGCTGGTAATCGCAGCGCTCACGGCGGACGTCAGGAAATCGCGCCGCCTCAAGACGGACTCACCAACCCTTTCTTGATCGCGTACAGGACAAGCTCAGGTGTGCGATGAATTCCGAGGCGTCCCATGAGATTGGCACGATGTACCGAGACCGTGTTCACGCTCAAGTTCAGCAGATACGCGATCTCCTTGGCCGGCTTTCCTTGCGCGATCAACCCGAGAATCTGACGCTCTCGTTGCGTCAGCGTCTCGTATGCGTCGTCCTGCTCGGCAGGCGGCTTCGGAACTCCAACCGTCTTGCCTTTTGCCACCAATCGAACGGCTGCAGCGAGATCCACTTCGATGGCATTCTTCAGCATGTACCCCAGGGCGCCGGCATCGAGGGCCTCGCGGATGTAGCGTTGGTCGTCATGCATGCTGAGCATCAGCACCGCCGTTTCCGGCGCCGTTCGCCTGATCTCGCGAGTGGCTTGCACTCCGTCCATGACCGGCATCGCGTAGTCCATCACCACGACCTTCGGCTTGAGGGATTGCGCCATGCTCACGGCCGAGTGGCCGTCGCCTGCCTCTCCAACCACGTGGATGTCATCCTCATCCTCGAGCAGTCGCCGAAAGCCTCGGCGTACGAGGGCGTGGTCATCGGCTAATAGAACTTCAATCAATCGGGACCTCCAATGAGATCAGGGTTCCGCCCTGCTCGGGCCGCTCCACCCGGAGTTTGCCTCCTACCAGTTCGGCTCGCTCATGCATGGCCACCAGCCCAAGGCCTTTTCCATGGCCGCTATGCAAGCCGACGCCATGATCTTCCACCTCCAATTGAAGCCTGCCATGCGAGCGAGCGAGTCGCACCTCCACCTCCTTTGCGCCGGAGTGTCGAGCCACGTTCGTCAGTGCCTCTTGAAGCACACGATAGACGTGGATCGATCGTGGAGCGTCGAGATTCGCCGAGGGATCCGCGTCCAGGTGCACTTTCACGCCTGTCTGCTTCTCATAAAGCGGGATGTAGCGCTCCACGGCGTCGGGGAAGCCATGATGTTCCAAGACGGATGGATGGAGAGCTTGAGACAGGTCGCGAGTTTTCTGCAAGGCGTCCTGTACGATCGAGCGGATCTCGGTGAGGTGTTCCCGCACTTCGGCGTGCCTTCTTTCGGTTCGACCCAGCATGACGCCGATCGCGGTCAAAATCTGTCCAAACTCATCGTGCAGTTCGCGCGAGACGGATCGTAGCACTTCCTCCTGCAGGCCGATCATCCGCTTCGCAAGCACGCTGCGCTGCTCGGCGAGTGTTGCGAGGGTCTCGAAAAATCGACGGTTCTGGTAGGCGATGAGGAAACCGATTGCGGTGATCGACGCCAGCGTGAGCACAAGGAACAGGTACAAGTTGCGCTCCACTCGATCGTAGATGCTGCGAATCTCACCTGCCGCTGCTTGCTCAGCTTCGTTATTGCCTGCGAGAAGTCGCGCAACCGTTGCCGACAAAGCGCCGTGCTGGGCAAGCAAGGAGTTATCCACAAGTCCTCGAGCCTTTGCCGCCTTGCCTTGTTCAGCCAGTTGGAAGGCCTCGTCGGCCGTGGTCCAGAACTGCGTTTGCAGACGTTGCAGATACGCGTTCTGCTCTTCCAAGCGCGAGGCCATCTGACTCTCGAGTGTCATCGCGTCGGAGAGATCGTTGCGGATGCGTTGGAACTCGCTCCTCCAAGCCGACATCGGATACGGCGCATCGGGCGCAACCATGTCACGCATCGCGGATGCAAGCGAAGTGAGGTTGTTCTGAATGCGAATGAGTTGCAGAGAGCTCTTTCGATTGCGGTCGATGGTGTTCGTTTGCAGCTTGCGCAAACCCTCAATTTGCTGCAGGGAATACCAGGAAAAAACAGCCGTCAAGGCGAGAATCAAACCAAGTCCGATACCGATTCGCGCCGTCGCCGCGGTTGAGACATTGCCAGGGCGGGCGATCGCTGCTGTTGTAGCCGCATCAGCGCTGTTCGGTGATTTCGCTGCCGACGCCATCAACGTCCACCAGTTTGATTCGAACACCCTTGCGATTCTGTATCTCCGAATCCGGTACATCGAATCGAACGCTGAGCATGTAGTCGCGACCCGCGCCGCTGTTGAGGATCGTTTTTCGAACCAATGAGGGGTTGTAGCGTTTGCCGAGCACCGGATAATACTGGAAAAACCGATCCGCTTCCGCATTGCTCGCGATCTCACCCGGCACCGTAGAGCCGTCCCGCTTCACAAGTTCGACGGCGGTTTCCCCGAGTTGAAACTGTTGAGTTGACGGATTCTTCAGGGACAAATCGATCACGGCGATGCTTGTCTCCGGTGAGATCGCGTAGCTTCGGACCTGGAGCACCTTCCCGGTAAGCTTCAGCCGATTGTCCTTGGTGACGAAAAGTCCGGCGCCCACAAATGCCCCCACAATCGCGAGTGCTATCAGTCCGATGATCACGATGCGGGGATTCATTGCCTAACTCGGCTCCATTAGACGGACGAGCTCCTGCATGCAAAGATGCGACTTCTCAAACATGGTTCCGTCGAAGTAGTGGGTTTCCAGCCCGATCTTGCCGGGATAGCCATCATTCTGGAGCGCCTGCTTGATCGCCGCCCAGTCCAGCTTCTTCTCCGGATCGAGCAGGCTACGTCCTTTCACCTGCACATTGCCGATTCTCTTCTTGGGAAGCAGCGAGTAGCCCATCGGGTAAGGCTCTTCGCCCCGGTCAAAACCGTTCAGGGGGTCCCAATTGATGCCGACCGACTTTTGCGGGAGCAGCTTCATCAGTCCGGCGAGCTCGGTGCAAGTAGCGACATTGCACGCCGCCTCGTTCTCGACCAGCAACTCCACCTTCTCGCGAGCGCACAGCTCCGCCATCTCACCGAGGATGTCGGCTGCTTGCGCGAAAACC
>DASQVJ010000165.1:0-10773 GCA_035640835.1 Bryobacteraceae bacterium | reverse complement strand
GTGCGGCATCACGGTCGCGCCGAGGATGCCGATCGCCACGTACAGGCTCTCGCTCGTCAGCCGCGGGACCAGTCCACTCAGCACCGCCGTCACCGACGGCTTTGCGAGCAGCAGCTCCACCAGGAAGCAGCCGCCGATGGTAACCACCAGGGCGAGAACAAACGCCTCGATTTTCCGAATGCCGAATTTGGTGAGCCAGAGGATCAGCAGCGTGTCAGCCGCAGTCAGCAGCACCGCCGTCAGCAGCGGGATCTTGAACAGCAGATTCAGCCCGATCGCCGCGCCGAGGATTTCGGCGAGGTCACATGCCGCAATCGCAATCTCGCAAAGGATCCACAACGCGTACGAGACAGGCTTCGGATACGACTCCCGGCATGCTTGAGCCAGATCGAGCCCTGCGACAATCCCGAGCCTCGAACTCAGCGTCTGCAGCAGCACCGCCATCAGGTTCGACATCAGCAAGACCCACAGCAGCTGATACCCGAACCGAGCGCCGCCCTCCAGATCCGTCGCCCAATTGCCCGGATCCATGTACCCGACACTCACGAGGTACGCAGGGCCGAGAAACGCGAACAGCCTTTTCCAGATACCAAGGAAGCTGGTTGGAACGGAGGCGTGGACCTCGGGAAGGGAAAGTGACTGGTGGCCCGGCCGCGAGGTAAGCATAGATTCTCGAAGAACAGTTAACTATAGTTAAGTATGCCGGGCTGTGAAGGATCTGTCAAACGTTTGACACGAATTAAAGGGTTACATCAGCGCTAAATGCAAAAAGGGCAGCCGGAGCTGCCCCTTTTCTTAACGGAATAACTCGAACCTACTTGCCTGCTTTAAAGCGACGCTCCACCTCAGACCAGTTCACTACGTTCCACCATGTGGCGACGTACTCCGGCCGCCGGTTCTGATACTTGAGGTAGTAGGCGTGCTCCCAAACGTCCACGCCCATTACCGGGAACTTGCCCTCCATCAACGGAGTGTCCTGGTTTGGGGTCGACGTCACTTCCAACGACCCATCGTGGTTCTTCACCAACCAGGCCCATCCGGACCCGAACCGTGTGATGGCCGCGTTGTTCAGCTTCTCCTTGAACGCGTCAAAGCTGCCGAACGTCTTGTTGATCGCCTCCGCCAGTCCGCCGCTCGGGCCCTTGCCACCGTCCGGAGACATAATCTCCCAGAACATTGTGTGGTTGGCGTGACCACCTCCGTTGTTTCTCACTGCCGTTCGAATGTTCTCGGGCACGATCGCCAGATTATTGGCCAGAAGCTCTTCGATGCTCTTATTGGCCAGCTCTGGAGCCGATTCCAACGCCTTGTTCAAATTCGTCACGTAGGCACCATGATGCTTGCCGTGGTGAATCTCCATCGTGACCTTGTCGATGTGAGGCTCCAAAGCGTCACTCGGGTAGGGCAGCGGGGGAAGAGTGAATGCCATACGATTCTCCTTTATTGGATAAACTGCGTAGCCTTCTCGTAAGCAGATGCCAATTGGAACATACCGGCTTCGTCGAAATGCTTGGTCAGGATTTGCATCCCGACTGGCAGACCTTCCGGGGTTGTTCCGCAAGGCACGCTCATGCAGGGAACACCAGCCAAACTTCCCGTGATCGTGTAGATGTCCGACAGATACATCTCCAGCGGATCCGCCACTTTCTCACCGATCTTGAATGCAGGAAACGGCGACACCGGCGCCACAATCGCGTCCACGGTTTCGAAAGCGCGGGCAAAGTCTCGAGCGATCAAGGCACGGACCCGCTGTGCCTTTAAATAATACGCATCGTAATAGCCATGGCTCAGAACGTAGGTTCCGAGCATGATGCGGCGCTTGCACTCAGCTCCGAAGCCTTGGCCTCGAGTGTTGCGATACATGTCCGACAACGTCGGCGATGACTCGGCACGCGCCGTGTAGCGCACTCCGTCATATCGCGCGAGATTCGAACTCGCCTCGGCACAAGCAATGATGTAGTAGCAGTCGATGGCATTCTCTGTCGCGGGCAGGCTGATCTCCTTTACCTCGCAGCCCAGACCCTGAAGCACCTTCACAGCTTCATGTATCCGGTCACCTGTAGCAGCCCCGAGACCTTTGAAATACTCAACGGGCAGCCCGACGCGCTTGCCTTTGACACTGTGCTCCATTACCTGCGAATAATCGGGCACAGGCGCCGCCGCAGACGTCGAGTCCGCCGGATCGTGCCCTGCGATCACGCGCAGCAAGGTCGCAGTGTCGCGCACATTGCGCCCAAACGGCCCGATGTGGTCGAGCGAGCTCGCGAAGGCCACCAGCCCATAGCGCGAAACACGGCCATACGTCGGTGTCACACCAACGACGCCGCAAAAGGATGCAGGCTGTCTCACCGATCCACCGGTATCCGAGCCCAGGGCGACAACCGAGGTCCCTTGCGCGACCGATGCGGCAGACCCGCCACTCGATCCGCCGGGCACTCGATCCAGCGCCACCGGATTCCGCACCAGGCCAAAGGCCGAGTTCTCGTTCGACGAGCCCATTGCAAACTCATCGCAATTGGCTTTGCCGACGATCAGCCCGCCTGCCTGTTCCAACCGAATCACGGCCGTTGCATCGTAAGGCGGAATGTAGTGCTCCAGCAGCTTGGACCCGCAGGTCGTTCTCAAGCCTTCTGTGACGATGACGTCTTTTACGGCAACGGGCACACCCGCGAGTGGGCCTATCTCTTCGCCGCGCTCAATCTGATCATCCACTCGCTTGGCATTCGCCAGCGCTCTTTCATACGACAGCGTCAGGAGTGCGTTTGTCTTCGGATTCTCCGCCTCCGCAAAGGCGAGCGCAGCTTCCGCAATCTCCTGCGCTTTAAACTTCCGGGAAAGCAAGCCCTCCCGTATCTCTGTGACGGTCAGCGTTGCTGTATTCATCTCGACCTTATCTCTCGATGACGAGAGGGACTTTGTAATAACCGGCGCCAGACAGGGGGGCGTTCGCGAGTGCATCCTCGTTCGACAGACTCGGAGCCTCCTTGTCCTCACGCAAGGTCGCCGTTTCGTCAGCCTCAAACAACACCTGCGCCATTGGTTCGACTCCCTCCGTGTTCACCTGGTTGAGTCTCTCCATATGCGTCAGGATCTCGTCGAGATCGTGCTGCATGCGCGCGATCTCTTCGTCGGTCAGTGCCAGGTTGCCCAGCGCCGCGACGTATCGAACTTCATCTTCGGTAATTTTCACCGGCTCGCCTTTCTTCTCGATGCAAGATAAATGCTTCGAAAGCTCGGGTCCAATATGCTGTCAGCCTCGTCATCGGAGGCGCGATGATCATGATGCTCCACCCGAGCAGGTTCGCGTCGCGGCGGCGCAACACGGAACTCCAGTTGGCCGACTATCCGCGATCCCAGAACTTCTTCCATCCGCTTCAGAACCTGGCCTTGCAGAGTCATCAATTGACTCTTCCAAACCGCGTCTGCAACTTCAACGATCAGCCTGTCCCGCACCAGGCCGATCGGCTTCGACTGCTGCGCGACCTTTTTGCCTACAGCGCGGCGCCACGCAGCCATCGCAAGTTGCTCCTCAGTTAGCGCGCGCTTGGTCGATTTCAGTTGCGAGAGCACCCGGCAAGCAGCTTCCATGGAGGGATTCACGATTCTACCAAAGGCACATGCGAGATTAGGAAAACATGCGGCTCATCCTTGCCTCGCAATCGCCACGTAGAAGAGAAATTCTCGAGAGCGCTGGGTTCGATGTCGTTGTCCGGCCCTCTTCGGTTCCGGAAGAGCGTCTACCCGAGGAGTCCCCGGAAGCTTACGTGCGTCGCTTGGCCTGCGACAAGGCTCGCGCAATCTGCGCCGAGCCTCGCGATATCGTGCTCGGGGCGGACACTGTCGTGGTCGTCGACAATGTCGTTCTCGAGAAACCTCTCGACGATGTGGACGCTGCGCGTATGCTGCGCAGTCTCTCGGGCCGCACGCACGAAGTACTCACGGGTGTGTGCATTCTTCAAGACGGCCAGGAGATGGTCGACGTTTCACGGACCGAAGTGGAGTTCCTGCCCCTCAGCGATGACGAAATCTCGGATTACATCCGCTCTGGCGAGCATAAGGACAAGGCGGGCGCCTACGGTATTCAAGGACTCGCGTCGAAGTTCGTGTGCCGCATTGACGGTTGCTACTTCAACGTCGTCGGCTTGCCGATTTCGCTAGTCTACCGCTGGCTGCGGCGCACCACTGACTCGGCAAGAGGCAGCGTGAAATAGAAGGTGGTCCCACCGCCCTCGCGCGATTCGAACCAGATCTTCCCTCCGTGGTCCTCGATTACGTTCCGGCAAAGCGCAAGTCCAATTCCCGAGCCCGGATAATCCGATCCATGCAATCGCTTGAACGGCTCGAAGATGTAGTCAGAAAACTTGGGATCAATTCCGATGCCGTTGTCGGTTACCGAGATCAGGACATCGTCGCCCCGAACCTTCCCACGAATCACAATCAAAGGCGGAACGCCTTCCCTGCGATACTTCAGAGCATTTGAGATCAGGTTCTGAAACACCTGTTTCAGCTCCACTGGTTCTCCAAGCACCGGCGGCAGATGTTCGCACTCCAGCTTCGCGTTGGTCTCCTCCATCATTAGCCGCAGATCATCGCGAGCGGCGGTAACCAGAGGATCGAGATCCACCGGCTGCTTGCGCGTTACAGGCTCACGATTCAGGTTCTCCGCCAGTGCCTGGAGGTCGGCCACTAACGCCTGCATCCGCCTCGAGCCTTGCACCGAGTAATGGATGTATTCCTTTTCCGATTCGTCGAGCTTGTTGAGCAAAGTCCTCTCGATTAGCTGGTTGTAACAGACCACCATGCGAATCGGCTCCTGCAGGTCGTGCGAGGCGATATAGGCGATCCGCTGCAGAGCTTCGTTCGACCGTCGCAAGCGCTGGGTTCGTTCCGCAACTCGAACTTCGAGCTCGTTATTTAAGTAGCGGATCTGCGACTCGGCGCGCCGTCGTTCCTCCACTTCCAGTCGCAGTTGGTCGGGACTCGGCAAAGCAAGCGCTCTTGGGAGCAACCACACCAGGATTGCCGCGGTCGGCACCGAACTCAGTGCCGTTAATGCTTTGATCATCCCGTCCAACCGGTAAACCGGCTGCCAGAGA
Organism: Bryobacteraceae bacterium; assembly: GCA_035640835.1. Classification (GTDB taxonomy): domain Bacteria; phylum Acidobacteriota; class Terriglobia; order Bryobacterales; family Bryobacteraceae; genus DASQVJ01. Next base: position 5,677 of record DASQVJ010000165.1, on the reverse strand, counting down.
GTCCAGATCGCCATCAGGTGCGTGGTCCCGCAAGAGACGATGAACAAACCGAACAACCACAGCATCCAGGGGAACGGGAAGTCTTTCCGCTTCCTTGCCAGATGAACCAATGTGAGAGGAATGCAGAAGTAAGCCGCTGCGATCAGGCCGTCGGAGATGACATGCAGCCATATCACGTCCGCTTTCCATCGCATACACCAGCCGTGAGGCAGGAAGTCCGTGGCCATGATTTGAGCCAAGGTGACCTGAGCCAAGAGGAAGTTCATCATCGCCGTTCCCTTCCGAATCGCTTGGGCGCTTATAGGCTGTCGTCAGGCAACAACTCGCGCAACCAATCCACAAAGGACTTCGGTACTTCCATCGTCGAGAGCCTGCTTTGCTTCACAAGGGCAAAGTCGGCGAACAGACCGGATTCCTTTACCTCCCTCAGCGTGACGGGGCGGCTGAGGTGCTTCAGATACTTCAAGTCCACAACAAACGACTTCTCGTCCTTCGGGTCCGGACGGGCCTCGCTTACAACCTCGGCTAGTCCCACCAGGCTCGACTCGCCTCCGCTGTGATAGATAAAGACCCGATCCTTCGGATGCATTGCTCGGACCGCTCGCAGCGCCTGCGGATTTTTGATACCGTCCCAAACGGTCTTGCCATCAGACGCTAATTGGTCTATGGAATAGACACTCGGCTCCGTTTTTGCGAGGAAGTAGTGCACGTGTTCAGCTTAACGTTATATCTCCTTAACATGGTTGCAAAACAGTACTTTGCAGCGCCAAGTGCGAGATTTCTTGCGGTACAATCGAAGGAACTTGCGCCCGAGGGCGAGGTCGAACCTTCGGCTTGCAGGAGTGTAGTCTTTATGAACCTGGCCATCCGTTTAACCCCAATCTTATGTCTTACGTTCTTCGCCCATGAGCTCCTGGCCCAGGCTCCTGTGCCTCCGCCGGTGGCTCCGGAGCGGAAGGAGAGCGCACCGCCCCCCTCAGGCGGCGGTTTAGGACCTGCCACCCGATCTCCGAAAGCGGAAACGGACGAGGCTCAGCAAAAAGCAGCCGCTCTTCCAGCAATGGTCACCGCAGCTCCCGTTGACCCGAAAACGTACGAGATTGGGCCCGAAGACGTCCTACTCATTCGCGTTTGGCGTGAACCCGAATTCAGCGGCCCCGTACAAGTCAGACCCGACGGCAAGTTTACGCTTCCGCTGGTCGGAGACATCCCTGCAGCCGGTCTAACCCCAAACAAACTTGCGGAAGATATTACAAAGGCTTTAACCGAATTCATCAACAAACCGGAAGTCACGGTATCGCTTCAATCCGTTCAGAGCAAAAAGTACTACATCACCGGCGAAGTGAATCGAACAGGCAGCTTCCCGCTGATTGTTCCGACTACCGTTCTGGAGGCTCTAACCAACGCGGGAGGTTTCCGCGAGTTTGCACGCAGCAACAAGATCGTGATCATGCGCGGTCTGCAGCGGATCAAGTTCAACTACAAAGAAGTGATTAAAGGCAAGAACCTGGAGCAAAACATCCTGGTTCAGAACGGCGACTACATTCACGTCCCCTGATGAGGAGCAAGGCTTAGCAACATGCAACCGTCCACTCTCCCCATGGTTCAAACCGCCCCGGAAGCTTACGGTGCGGTTCCACGCCGGCCACTTGATATCGAGGACTACATCGACATCATCCGCCGGCACAAGGCATGGATCCTCGGACCTGCATTCGGCGCACTCGTCGTTGCAGTGGTTGTCGCGTTCCTGTGGCCCGATACGTACGTGTCTTCGGCCGTGATTCGTGTGGTGCCGCCTTCGATTCCTGAGACGTTTGTTCCCAGCAACGTGAACATTGAAATGTCTCAGCGCATCAACTCGATGGCGCAGACCATCCTGAGCCGCGGGAATCTCACGAACATCATCAACACCTACGATTTGTACCGTCGCGATCGTCAGCGAAAGCCGATGGAGGACGTCGTCGAAGACATGCGGCACGCAATCCGCATCGGCAACGTGGTTCCTCTCACTCAGAACCGCGGCGTTTCGGCGTTCTCGATCACCTATTCGTACGACAACCGCATCATGGCACAGAAGGTTTGTGCCGATCTCGTGAGCCGTTTCATCTCGGAGAACACGCGCGACCGCACCACAGGGTCGGTGAACACGACTACCTTCTTGCGCGATCAGTTGGAGGCCGCACGGAAAGAACTTCAGCAGCTCGACGAGAACCTTTCCAACTACCGGATGCAGAATAATGGCCGGCTTCCGGAGCAGGTTCAGTCGAACCTGTCGATGCTGGGTGCGGCAGAGAATCGCATCGCGAATTTGAACGCCGGAATCAGCCGCATCGGCCAGGAGAAGTTGCTGCTCGAGACCGAGTTGCGAACGACTAAGAACCAAATGGCCGCGATTTCGCCCGGCGGCGAGATCGCTGCTCAGGGCGGTCCTATGAAGAGTGAGGCCGTTGCTCAACTCGACCGCGAAATCGAGCGCTCCGAGATGACTCTCGCGAGCTTGCGCGAACGCTACAAGGAAAATTACCCCGACGTAAGAGCCTTCCAAAGCCAAATTGATCTCTTAAAGCGCAAACGCGCTGCTGTGATCAAGGAAGAAGAGGAAGAGCGCGCAAATACGCCGAAAGAGCAGCCCAAGCCGACAAGGGCCCCGCAGCACATCGTGCGCGAACTCGCGGCCCTGCAGGGGAACGTCGATCGAATCGAAAGCCAGATCCGGACTAAGGACATGCAGGCTCGCGAGTATCAGGATCAGATCCGCCAGGCCGAGCAGGACGTCCGCGTCATTAAGGCACGCATCGAAGCGCAACCGGTTAGCGAAAAGCAGTACGCCGAGGTCATTCGTGACCGCGAAGTTGCCAAGATGAAGTATGACGATTTGAATCGCAAGGTTCAGTCCTCCCGCATCTCCGAAGAAGTCGAAAAGCGTCAGCAGGGCGAGACGCTGGAACTGCTTGACCCTGCTTCCTTGCCGCAGACTCCGACCGAGCCGAAGCGTCCGTTCCTGATCGGTGTCGGATTGGGTATGGGAGCCGTCGCCGGCCTCGTGCTCGCCGGTGCACGCGAAGCCAAGGACTCATCGCTGAAGAACCTGAAGGACGTTCGAGCCTACACGCAGCTCACGATTCTCGGCAGTATCCCTCTGCTCGAGAACGACCTCGTCGTTCGCCGTCGCCGCCGACTTGCCTGGCTTGCCTGGTCGACGGCATGCCTCGTTGGCGTGATCGTGATGACGAGCGCGGTGCTTTACTACTACCAAAACAAGCTGTAAACGCCGATAGGTAAATTGGAGACTCAATGAGCCGAGTTCATGATGCATTGCGCAGGGCCGAACAAGCGGGCGTTCTGGCCTCCCCGACTCCCGCGGCAGCTAAATCCGCGCTCGTGGAATCGCCAGTACGAGTTGGTGACGGCGAAGGGCGATTGGAGAGGCCCACGACCATCCACATCGAACATGTCGATGGCTTGCTGTCCCGGGTCCGCGAGATACCGTTCACACCGGCGCCGGAGACCCATCTAATTGACAGCGCCAAACCTCACGAACCGCCGGCGGAAGAGTTCCGAACCCTGCGCACCCGGCTCAATCACATCCAAACGCTGCAGCCCGTTTCGACGCTGGTCGTCACCAGCCCTTCGCCTGCCGAAGGCAAGTCTTTCGCCGCAGTCAATCTCGCATTGACTGAAGCGCAGCTGGCGAATAATCACACGCTGTTGATCGATTGCGATTTCCGGCGTCCGATCGTGCACGCCCTCTTCCAAATGGATCGCACTCCCGGTATGACCGATTACCTGCAGGGGAAAGCGACTCTGGAAGAGTGCATCCGCAAGATTGAAGGCACCAATCTTTATGTGATGCCCGCAGGCGAGTCTGTCATCAACCCCTTGGAACTGCTGAACCTCCGAGAGATGAAGATGCTGCTCGATCAGCTTTCGTCCATCTTCAAGTGGACCGTGATCGACAGTCCCCCCTTGCTGTTCGCAGCCGATGCCAACCTCCTGGGCACCTTGTGTTCAGGCACAGTGCTGGTGGTCCGCATCGGCACAACCACCATCGACTCGGTTACCCGCGCCATGCAGTCACTTTGCGAGAACAATGTTCTTGGGATCGTGGTGAATGGCGCTCGTCGCGGTGAACTCTACTCGAAGTACACGTACTACCACTCGTATTACTACGCCAAGGCCGAAGATCAGCCTGAGGAGTAGTGAGAGTAAAAGGGTGCGGATCAGCATGGGTCAGAAGTGAGTCCGCACCCTCCCGCTCTTGCCAGTTCCTGGGGACAGGTAGGATCCAGGCAATTACGAGCTTTTATAAACTTTAGAACGCTGCGCCTGCCCGAAGGTTAGCCTCCGAGAAGCAAACTACTGAACAGTACGTTGACGAGTACGCAGAATGTTCCGTGGAGTTACATAATCGAACTATGCGTCATTTTCTGGTACTTGCTCTCCTGATCGTACCGGTCTTTTCCCAGAAGGCTCCATTCACCCCCGACGTGTTGTGGAGGATTGCACGTATCAGCGAACCGCAAATCTCGCCTGACGGCAACACGGTAGCTTTCACAGTTGGACAGCCGGATATCGATAAGAACACGACTATTCGGCACATTTGGACCGTCCCGGTTTCCGGCGGGACTCCCGTCCAGGTGACTCGCGAAGGTACCCAGAACACACGGCCACGCTGGTCGATGGACTCCAAGGCGATCTACTTCGTTTCGAACCGCGGTGGATCGAGCCAGCTCTGGTCGATGAATCCCGACGGCTCAAGTTCGAAACAGATTACGAACCTCTCGACGGAAGCTGACGGTGTATCCGTATCGCCCGATGGCAAGCTTCTGCTCTTCACCTCCGAAGTGTTCCCCGACTGTCCCGATGAAGCGTGCAACGCCAAGCGCATCAAGGACGAAGAGTCGAACAAAATGAAGGCTCGCGTCTACACGTCGCTTCTTTACAGGCATTGGAACCAATGGTCAGGGAAACGCCGGAAGCATCTTTTCGTTGTGGCCAACGAGGGAGGCACGCCCCGCGACATCACACCCGGACTCGCCTTTGATGTGCCGACGTTCTCGCTCGGTGGACCGGACGACTACGTGTTCTCGCCTGACAGCAAGGAAGTCGCCTACGTCGCCAACACGGATACAGATCAATCACTGAGCACCAACAGCGACATCTTCGTTGTCCCGGTTACGGGAGGCGATGCCAAGCGGATCAACATCGGCATGGGAGCGGAACGATCCCCGCTATTCTCGCCCGACGGCAAGTATTTGCTCTGCCGCTCGCAAAGCCGCGCCGGTTACGAATCCGACCAATGGCGCCTGGTCTCGATCGACCGAGCGTCTGGCCGCATCAACGTGCTGACAGAAGCACTTGACCGCAACGTCAATTCATTCACAGTGTCTCCCGACAGCTCGCGCATTTTTCTAACCGCAGAGGACAGAGGACGGAGCGTGATTCAGATGATGCCGATCGGCGGAGGTGGCGCGCGCGCAGTAGTTACTGGAGCGGCGCATATGGACGACGTGCAGTTCGCACCCGACGGCAAGTACTTGCTCTGCCGCTCGCAAAGCCGCGCCGGTTACGAATCCGACCAATGGCGCCTGGTCTCGATCGACCGAGCGTCTGGCCGCATCAACGTGCTGACAGAAGCACTTGACCGCAACGTCAATTCATTCACAGTGTCTCCCGA
>DASQVJ010000164.1:0-3731 GCA_035640835.1 Bryobacteraceae bacterium | reverse complement strand
GGACGAAAGCCCTTGAGCACAGCGGCGGCTCCGCTGACCATGGGAGCCGAAAGGCTCGTGCCGCTCGCTACGGTGTAACCGGCAGTTCCGAGTGAACCGGCAGCCGCCGTCAAGACGTTCTCGCCGACAGCAACGAGGTCGGGCTTGATGCCGCCGTCCTGGTTTGGTCCACTGCTCGAGCTATCGCTTAACGCGTCGGGGTTCACGTAGACGGGTCCACGCTGGAAATCGAGCACGACCTGGTTCGTGCCGGAGGCTGCAATCGACTTGAGATCGTCACCGTCGGCCGTGGAGACCATCATCGCGGGAAGAGTGTTATTGCCGCGGGCCATTCCCACTACGGGTTGGCTATTTGTGATGACAACGGCAGCGGCCGCGCCCGCACCTTGCACGTTGTTGAGCTTCTCTTCGAAGGTGCAGGTACCGCGCTGGATCAGGGCGACGGCTCCTGTGAGCGAACCTGTGGGCAAAGGGGCACAAACGAGGCGCGTCGGGTCCAGGCCAGCGACATCCACTAAGGCTCCTGCCCGTTGTCTCGGCGAGGGCGTTGGACCGTCGGCTGCAATGGAAACGAAGCGGCGGTCGGAATCGGACTGTCGAACTGAGGTGGCAAAGATGCGATCGTTGAGGGAGTTCCCAACGGTCAAAGCGTCGACGGCGTTTGCAGGAGACGCGATGGTGTTGAGATCGGGTCCGTCGTTGCTGGCGGCGACCACAACAATGGCACCGGCCGAAGCGCGCTGCACCGCTTGCACCAACAAGTCATCTTCCATACGTGGCGCGGGCTGCAGGCCTAGGCTCATATTGATAACGTCCATGCCGTCGTCAATCGCGTCTTCGAGAGCGCGAACGATGAGATCGGTGGTGGCGCTGCCGTTATCGGGGAAGACCTTGTAATTGCCGAGGTAGGCACCGGGAGCGATTCCAGTAATGTCGCCGAGAGGTGTGCTGTTGGTGATTCCGGCTGCAATCATCGCCACAGCAGTGCCGTGACCTTCTATATCGTTGGCCGAGTTGTTGAACCTGGAGCCGTATGAGCGGGCGACGATCACTTTGTTGTTGGTCAGCGTCAGGTCGGTTGCGAAATTGACCCTTGGAAAGCCGTCGACTGCCGGGAGATTGCTGGTCTGGAAGCCCGCGTGGCGCGCGTTGATGCCGGAATCAATGATCCCGATCTTGATGCCTTTGCCCGCATTCGATTGCCCACCTACGGCGGCCCAGGCGTCCGGTATTCTCTGCAGAGGGATTGCCCGGTCCAGGACCAGCTTGTACTCGTAGACCGGCCAGACCTTGCGGACGCCGGCCAGGGACTCGAGATGGCGCCTGTCACCGCCGGGAACTCGAACCACCATGGCATTTGCAACGGTTTGAAATGAATCAAGCACTTCAGCCTGTGTGCTTTCTATGACGGCTCGCATGCGCGTGTGCTGTTGACGAACATCCGCAAGACGACGCCCGGATGTCTTGGTTGAAGCAGCCGGTTGACCTTCCAACTCGACGATAAATCGGTCCGGAATGCGCTGACCGTAAGCAGTGATCAGAAAGAAAAAGACAGTTAGGTTACGAAGCACAACTCGACCTCACGGATCATGAGTCCACCTACACCTATCGGCAGTTCAGGGCAAAAGCGAGACCCAGACTGTTCGATCATCAAGCCTGACGCAAGTTGCCGCCTGAGGGTTGTCAAAGGTTGTGTTAAATTTCTCGGGTGTAAAGTGGCAAACAACGTGCAAAGAGTGGTAGCCTGTTAAGAAGAGGATTTTCTGCGGATGGCCAACAAACCCGCATTTGCCGCAGGCGCCCAAGTTGAACACACGAAATTCGGCTTAGGCTCCGTGCTCTCCTGCAGCGATGAGTACACCGTGATCAAATTCGACGACCACGGTGAAAAGAAGTTTATTACTTCGATTGTAGTGCCGGGCCTCAAGAAGAGCGACCGGCAACCTCCTGTTGAAAAGAAAGCCACCAGAGCTCGAAAGAAAACGACCGGCAGCGCTGCAAAATAGCTGTCCCTCGTTGATTGAGCTCCGCTTTCAAGAGATTGTGGGGGTATGGAGGGTCACGTAGCTTCATTACCCCTCGCCTTGCTCATCGTTTTTGGCACGGCTAAGCTCTTTGGGGAAATCTTCGAACGCCTTCATCAGCCCGCGATTGTAGGCGAGATTCTCGCGGGCGCACTGGTAGGTCCAAGTGTTCTCAACTGGATCCAGCCTAATGAACTCCTCACTGCTCTATCAGAGCTAGGTGTCCTGTTCCTGCTTTTCCGCGTGGGTTTGGAAGTGAAAGCTTCCGAACTGTTCCGCGTAGGAAAAACGGGGCTGATCACCGCAGTTCTGGGAGTGATTTTTCCATACATCGCCGGCTACTTTTTAATGACTATGACGGGCAGGCCCTCTGTCGAGGGCATGTTCGTCGGGGCTGCGCTGGTGGCTACCAGTGTCGGCATTACAGCACAGGTGTTAGCGGCCAAGGGCGTGCTCGATCTCGAGTCGAGCCGCATCATCTTAACGGCAGCCGTGGTGGATGACGTGCTCGGGCTGATCGTGTTGGCAATCGTGAACAGCGCAGCCGAGGGCCAGGTGCGGATAGCGGAAATCGCGTTTGCGGCTGTCGCAGCGATCGCGTTCACCATGTTCGTAGCCACGTTTGGACGCAGAGCGATCAACAGGCTCGTGCCCAAGGTGGAGAAGAGTCTGAGATCGGCGGAGGGGCAGTTCGATCTTTCGCTGGTTCTGCTCTTCGGTCTGGCGGTCGCCGCAACGTATGTGGGGGTGGCTGCGATTATCGGCGCGTTTCTGGCAGGAATGGCGTTGTCCGAGGTCATTTCAGAACGTGTCCATGATCTGACCGCCGGCGTTTCCGAACTGCTGGTCCCCTTCTTTCTCGCCGGTATCGGGTTGCAATTCGACTTCGCCGTGTTTCAAGACCTCTCGCTCGCGACTCTTGCAGTGGCCATGTTGGGGCTGGCCGTGGTGACCAAGCTGGTGGGCTGTGGACTGGGTGCACTGCCGGCAGGAAGGATGAATGCGTTACGAGTCGGTATCGGTATGATTCCGCGGGGTGAAGTTGGAATGGTGGTCGCGCAATTGGGACTGTCGCGAGGAATTATCGAGAAACCGATTTATAGCGCGGTCGTCTTTATGGCCGTTATGACAACCGTGCTCGCGCCGCCCCTGCTGAACTGGGCTTATCGCGAAGCCCCGGTAGGGGAGAAGAAAGACACCTATGCCATCGGCTAGAGTCCTTACGGCCGTAACCTTTCTTGCATTTCGTTCGTGGGCGGCCGCGCAGCCACCAACAACAGCCGCTCCGGACGTGGCACAGATTGTCCAGAAGTCCGTGGATGTCGAACTGGTGAACTACGACATCGCGAAGAACTACACCTTCACCGAGCACACACAGATAGAGAAGATCACGAAGGACGGCCAGGCGCGATCGACGGAAACGGCGGTCAAAGAAGTCTTCATGTTGTTCGGCCAGCCATACGAGCGCCTGGTCGAGAAGAACGGCAAGCCCCTCAGTCCGAAGGAAGAGCAGAAGGAACAAGAGAAGCTCGATAAGCTCACGCGCGAGCGTCAGTCGGAGAGTCCGGAAAAGCGGCAGGCCCGACTGGCGAAGGTCGAGAAGGACCGCGAGGAGGATCGCGTATTCCGACGCGAAATCCCGAAGGCTTTTGACTTCCGCTATGTGGGAACGGATACCGTGAATGGACGCCCGGCCTGGGTGCTAGA
>DASQVJ010000163.1:0-7519 GCA_035640835.1 Bryobacteraceae bacterium | reverse complement strand
GCGCCGCTCAGCTGCTGTTTCCGATCACGTACATCTTTGGTGACATCTTCACCGAAGTGTACGGCTATGCGGCGTCGCGGAAGGCGATTTGGAGTGGCTTCTTCGCTTCAGCGCTGCTTACCGGGGTCAGCATGATCGTCGTGGCGCTTCCTCCGGCACCGGATTGGAAGTTGCAGAGAGAGTACGAGATTGTGTTGGGATTCCTGCCGCGGTTGGTGGTCGCGAGCCTCATCGCCTATTGGTGCGGCGAGTTCGCGAACTCTTACGTGCTCGCGAAGATGAAGGTGCTGACTCGCGGGAAGCATCTGTGGACACGAACGATCGGGTCGACCGTGGTGGGGCAACTTGTGGACTCGGTGTTGGTGATGGTGATCGCGTTTGCCGGCGTGATGCCCTGGAGCTTGCTGCTGACGTCGATGATCTCGGGCTATGTGGCGAAGGTTGCTTATGAAGCGGCGGCGACTCCGTTGACGTACCTGGTGGTGAATGCGATTAAGCGGGCGGAGGGTGTCGACGTTCTCGATGAAGGGACGGATTTCAGTCCGTTTAAGCTGTCGGAGTGAGGCGGTTGAGGCAGCACGAGCTACCCCAAAGAAATTTAAGCCACGGATGAACACGGATGAAGACAATTCATTTAATTCGTGTCCATCCGTGTGAATCCGTGGCCATCGTTGCATGATGCGTCCGTGGTGCTCTTTATAATGAAGGTGCCCATGTCCGCGTCCATTGCGCCTTACTTGCGCGAAAACGAACAGCGCCTGCTTGACGAGCTTGTCGAGTTTCTGCGCATCCCGAGCATCAGTACTTTGCCCGAGCACAAACCTGATGTGCGACGTGCTGCCGAGTTTGTAGCGGAGAGCTTGCGAAAGGCGGGGCTCGAGAATGTCGAGGTGATTCCGACGGCGAATCATCCGCTGGTGTATGCGGATTGGCTGCATGCTCCGGGTAAGCCGACCGTTCTCTGCTATGGGCACTATGATGTGCAGCCGCCGGATCCGCTGGATTTGTGGAAGACACCGCCATTTGAGCCGACGATTCGTGACGGCAACCTGTATGCTCGCGGGTCGGCTGATGACAAGGGGCAGATGTACATGCATGTGAAGGCTGTGGAAGCCTTGCGGGCATTGCACGGCAATCTGCCGGTGAACCTCAAGTTTTTGATCGAAGGCGAAGAGGAAGTTGGCGGCGCGTCGATCACCAAGTATGTCGCCGAGAATGGCCCGAAGTTGAAGGCCGACGTTGCGCTCGTGTCGGACACGGCGTTGTATGCCGAGGGCATTCCCACGCTGTGCGTCGGGCTGCGAGGCTTGGTGTACACGGAGGTGGAGGCGACGGGTCCGGCGAGAGATTTGCACTCGGGACTCTATGGCGGGGCCGCGCCGAATGCTGTGTTCGGTCTGGTGGAGTTGCTAGCGAAGGCTAAGGATGAGAACGGCGCGCTTCGGATCCCGGGCATCTACGACGATGTTGATGAGCCTTCGCAGGCCGAGCTAGATAGTTGGAAGTCCCTGCCCTTCTCGGAAGACAAGTTGTTGCGCGACGAAGTAGGCTCGACGGCGTTGACGGGTGAGCCGGGCCGGAGTGTGCTCGAGCGTGTCTGGTCGCGGCCGACCATGGAGCTTCACGGCATCGCTGGTGGCTTCACCGGTGCGGGTGCGAAGACAGTGATCCCGGCGAAGGCTGTGGCGAAGGTGAGCTTTCGACTGGTGCCGAGTCAGGATCCGGAGAAGGTTGTAGAGGCGTTTCGCACCTTCGTAGATGCGAACACGCCGAAGGGAATTCAAACAAGTGTCCGCGTGTTGAGCAGCGGGCCGGCGGTGATGGTGAATCCCGAGCATGCGGCGATTCAAGTCGCGGCGGAAGCTTTCGAAGACATACTGGGACGGCCTACGGTGTTTACGCGGTCGGGCGGGTCGATTCCGATCGTTGGGGATTTTGCCAAGCATCTCGGCATTCCGACCATCCTGATGGGCTTCGGGCTGCCGGACGATGGACTGCATTCGCCCAATGAAAAATATCGGGTCGCGAACTACTATCTGGGCATTCAGACCATCGCGCATTTCTTCGAGTTGTACGGAAAAGCGGTTTAGTTGACCACCAAAGAAGAAGCACAATCGTCCTCTATCGTCCGCAGCGCAGGCATCGTTTCTGTGGCGGTGGCACTAAGCCGCGTCACGGGCCTGATCCGCGAGCGCGTGATGGCTGGTCTGTTCGGCGCGAGCATGGTGAATGACGCCTTTCAGATCGCCTTTCGGATTCCGAATCTCACGCGCGATCTGTTTGCCGAAGGTGCGCTGTCGTCGGCATTTGTGCCGGTATTCACCGAATATCTGTCGAAGCGCTCGAAGAAGGACGCGGTCGAGTTGGCGAACCTGGTTGGGACGGCGATCCTGCTGGTGGTCGGCGGCATGTGTCTAGCGGGGATCGTGTTCGCTCCGGCTTTGGTGCAGATCTTCGCGTCGGGTTACACCGACGTACCGGGCAAATTCGATCTCACGGTTCGATTGACGCGCGTGATGTTCCCGTTCCTGCTGCTGGTGGCATTGGCAGCGCAGGCGATGGGTGTGTTGAACGCGCTCGGGCAGTTCGGTGTTCCTGCGCTGGCATCGACCTTCTTCAACATCGGATCGCTGGTCTTCGGTCTATCGCTGGGTGTGTGGGCGGGACCGTTGCTGGGTATCTCACGCATTGAGGGCATGGCGTATGGCGTGGTGCTTGGCGGAGCGTTGCAACTGTTCTGGCAGATCCCGGCGTTGTTTCGGAATGGATTCCGCTTCCGCTTACGGACGGACTGGTCACACGAGGGACTGCAGCGGATCATTCACATGATGGGTCCGGCGATCCTGGGCAGCGCTGCCGTGCAGATCAATGTCCTGGTGAACACGAACTTCGCTACGAGTATCCAAGATCCGGTGCGTGGGCCTGATGGGCCGGTGAGCTGGCTGCTGTATGCGTTCCGATTCATGCAGCTTCCTCTCGGTCTGTTCGGTGTAGCCATTGGATCGGCTACCCTGCCCTCGATCTCGAGAAGCGCCGCGGCGAACGATATGGACGAGTTTCGCAGAACACTGTCGCGATCGCTGGGGATGGTGTTCCTGTTGACGGTGCCATCGTCGGTGGGACTGGCGGTGCTGGGTCAATCGATTGTCGGTGCGATTTACCAGGTAGGCCGGTTCGATGCGTATGACACGAGGCAGACCGCACTCGCATTGAGCTGTTATGCGATTGGGCTCGCGGGGTACTCGGCGACCAAGGTGTTAACTCCCGCCTTCTATGCGTTGGGCGACGCCAGGGTTCCGATGTTTGTGAGTCTTTCGTCGATCTTCATCAATCTGGTCGCGGTGGTGAGCCTGTTGCATTACACGCACCTGGGGCATGCCGGGATGGCGCTCTCGACGTCGACGGTTGCGCTCTCGAGCTCGCTGGTGTTGTTCGCCATCATTCGCGCTCGATTGAAGGGGATCTATGGACGGAACCTCACGGAATCGGTGCTGAAGGTGTCTGCGGCATCGGTGGGCATGGGGCTGGCGGTCTGGTTGTCGTCGAGCGCTGTACGAGGCGCGCTGGGCCAAACACCGAGGGCGAGCCTGGTGGATCTGGCGGTATCGATTCCATTGGGAATGGTTGTGCTTTATGTATTGGCGCGGATGCTCCGCGTGGCAGAACTCGAGATGGCCGTTAAGGCAATTGGGGGCCCTTTGGCCCGTCGAATACCATTTTTGCGTGCTAGGATGTGGAAGCCATGAGCCCTGTGCTCAAATCTGTTTTACGTTTACAATCCCTTGATCTGCGTGCTGCAGAGCTTCGCAAGGAGATTGAATCGCTCCCCAAACACATTGCGCAAATCGAGAAGCAACTCGAGATACATACGAGGAAGCTCGAGGCTGAGCGGGCGTCGCTGGCAGGGAATCAAAAGGCTCGGAAGGGGCTTGAAGACGATATCAAGGTGCATGAGCAGAAGATTTCGAAGCTGAAGGATCAGATGCTGCAGGCCAAGACCAACGAGCAGTATCGGGCCTTTCAGAACGAAATCAACTACGCTGAGACGGAGATTCGCAAGGCTGAGGATCGCATCCTCGAGCTGATGAGCGAAGCCGAGCCTCTCGATAAGAATGTGAAGTCGGCTGAAGCCAAACTCGGCGAAGAGAAGAAGCAGGTTGCGGCGGAAGCGGATCGTGCTCGGGCGCGATCGGCGGATGACCAGCGCTTTCTCGAGGAGGCCTTGGCGGAGCGATCAGCAATCGTCAAGGACCTGGATCCGGCGCTGGTGCGGGACTACGAGCGCATTCGCACCAGATGGAAAGGTGTGGCGATTGCGGACGCGACGCAAGGCCGCTGCTCGGCTTGTCAGATCTCGCTGCGACCGCAGTATTTTCAGGACTTGAAGCACGCCGACAAGGTGATGTATTGCGAGTCGTGCGGCCGGATTATTTACTACAATCCGCCGGTGGATGTGGCGGCGGAGATGCATCGGGTGTGAGGAGCGTTCAGCTTTCAGCTCAAATGCCTAACGGACCCCGAGGAGACTACTCGCTCTGAGCCGAGACGACACCTCCTGCCTGTGAGTCAAGCTGATGGCTGACAGCTGATTGCTTGCCCGCAACATAAACCGTTGCGCACACCGCAAATTCTCGGTTTGGCGGGCAGATCTAGCTGAGCAGATCGCGGATTTGAGCTTCGAGAGCTTCGAGGCGTGCGCGCAAGTCGGCGACTTCGGTTTCGAGGGCGGCGATGCGGTCGGTTCGGGGATTGGGAGCGGCTTCGCTTGTCTGTTGGGATGAAGGCTGGGCGGGTTCGCCCGAGAGGAGTTGTGCGTAGCGCGGCTCCTTCGAACCAGGCCAGCGGTCGAGCCTCGTCACTAGCGGCTCGGGCTCACGGGTCATCAGGCCTCGCAGACAACGCTCGACCTCATCGAGGTCGTCGAAGCGGTGCATGCGCTCGGAGCGTGCACGCAGTTCGCCCAGTGTTTGAGGGCCTCGCAGCATCAGCTCGCACATAAGCGCCAACTCGCGACGGCCGAGATTCAGAGCCTCTGGGATGCGGTGGCCGTACTTGGGCACGCGCATGCCGGCACCGGTCTGAATGAAGCTCAGGCCCTTGTGCCGCAGGCGGTCGAGGGCGTTGATCACGTCGTCCTCGCTCAAGTGCATGACGGGGTCGCGATTGCTCTTCTGATTGCAGGCGTTCACGAGCGCGTTGGCAGTGAGCGGGTAATACTCGGGTGTCGTGATCTCTTTTTCGAGAAGACACCCGAGGACGCGCATCTCTTCGGCGTCAAGAATCATGCTGGGCTATTGATTTTGCGGAACGCAGTGGGCTTCGAAGGCTTCGCGCAGAGATGCGGCGATGTCCGGAGCTTGACGATTTTCGATCTGGTGGCGTGGCATGTAGTAGACCGGCTTGCCGTCGCGGAAAAGCAAGACGGATGGAGACGAGGGCGGGTAGTGCGAAGCAAGCTCGCGGACTCGGGCGACGGCTTCGAGGTCGGCTCCCGCGAAAACGGTGACGGCACGATCCGGCCTGACCGAATGACGGAGCGCCTCGACGACGCCGGGACGGGCTTTGCTCGCGGCGCAACCGCAGACGGAGTTGATGACCATCATCACGGTACCGTTGGAAATCGCTGCGTCGACTTGCTCGGGCGTGCGAGTCTCTAGAATGCCGTGGCGCGACAGGTCCTCACGCATCGGCGTGATCAGAATCTCGGAATAACGCATGTTGTGTTGGGATTTTGTTCCTCAATTTGATTGTAGCTGGGTGGGTTGGTTGGGCCTGTTTTGCGCAGTCGGTCGGGCTGAACAGGCTGGTGAAAAAGGCTAACTTAGCCACGGATGAACACGGATAAGACTATTGTTTTCAATGCATGTTTATCACTGTGCATCCGTGGCCAGTTGTGCTGGAAAGCTCAGCGCGGGGGTTTGGTCCGGCTGACGAAGCGGTTGCCCTCGATGAAGAAGCGGAGGGGCCAGTCGGCGCATTGGGTGATGCCGATGCGCGGGGTGGTGACGATGGGCGGCGGCTCGTAGTTAATGGGGCGGCGGACGGTGAGGGGGCTGCAGGTGAGATCGAGGCCGTTGTGGGCTCGGGTGATGCCCATGGCTCGGGTGAGGCGGCCGGGGCCGGAGGCGAGGTCGTGGATCGTGCGAGCGGCTTTGCGGCGCTGCTGCATGTGCTCGATGCCGGAGAGTGGTTCGAGGGCTCGGATGAGGACGCAACCGGGTTGGCCCTCGGGCTCGGCGACGAAATTCAGGCACTCGTACATGCCGTAGATCAGGTAGACATAGGCGTGGCCGGGAGGGCCGAAGATCACCTTGGTGCGGTCGGTGATGCCGCGGGCCGAGTGTGCGGCGAGGTCGTCCATGCCCAGGTAGGCTTCAACCTCGACGATGCGGCCGGCGGTGTCGTTGTGCACCAGCACGCAGCCCAGGAGGTCGCGGGCAACGGTGATGGTGGGCCGTTCGTAGAAGGCTCTCGGCAGTAGCTCAGACTCGGTCAAGAGCTGCGGCAGAGGTGTCTGTTGCATTTCGGCGCATGCGCAGGTGGTAGACGAGGGCTCCGGTGAGGACGGTGAAGGTGCTGGCCGCGGCAACTCGAGGCTGCAGCGTGATGCCGTAGAGAATCATCCAGAGTCCGACGAGTAGGAAGGTGGCGGGAATCAGGGGCCAGGCGAAGCTGACGACTCCGAGTTTCTGCCAGTCATGGCGGCGACGGAATTTAAAGAGCGACGCGGCGGACATGAAGGTGAAGAAGTTTAGAGTGAATCCGATATAGAGCACGAGTTGCGGGAACGGGGTGATCGTCATCAGCATGGCGCAGGC
Organism: Bryobacteraceae bacterium; assembly: GCA_035640835.1. Lineage (GTDB taxonomy): Bacteria > Acidobacteriota > Terriglobia > Bryobacterales > Bryobacteraceae > DASQVJ01. Next base: position 701 of record DASQVJ010000163.1, on the reverse strand, counting down.
GCCTTGGCAGAGGATCGCGATCACGGGTGTCCGGTAGCGCTCGTCGACTTTGGCAGCACTGCCGACGAATGCGCCGTTCTTGGCCATGGCGTAGTAGAGTCGTGGGCCGATGGTGACCATGGCATTGACGGTGGACATCAGGGAAATCGCCATTAGCAAGCTGAAGATGCCGGCGATCTGGCTTCCGAAAAGGTTTTGGGCCGTCAGCGATCCGATGGCGAGCACGCCCTTCATCTGCTCGAGCGGGGTGCTGTAGATAAAGACGACATTGAGCAGGAAGTAGAGCGCAGCCACCAGCGCGGTTCCAACGGTGAGGGCGAGGGGCAGCGTTCGAGCGGGCTGCTTGATCTCCTCGGCGACGTAGGTCGCGGCGTTCCACCCGCTATAGCTCACCGACACCCAGAACAGGCTAATGATGAATTGCGACAGGATCGGGCTGGAGCTGGTGCGGGCGGCGTTTTGCTGGAAGTGCGACCAGTCGCCACTACCGACTGCAAGTCCCAGGAGGATGAAGGCGAGGATCACAATCAGCTTGAGGCCGGTGAGCGAGTTTTGGATGCGAGCGACGCCTTTGAGTCCGAAGACGTTGAGGGCTGTGAAGACGGCGATGAGCGCGCTGGCTGCGAGTTGAGCGCCGCCCAGGCGGAACGTGAAATCGCCGGAGCCGAACAGGGCGAAGGAATTTTTTTGCTGCAGGGCTG
>DASQVJ010000162.1:0-6670 GCA_035640835.1 Bryobacteraceae bacterium | reverse complement strand
GAGAACGCAACGAGGCGGTGTGAAGCGCGGTGAAAAACGTCGGCAAAGCTGACACCTCAGACGTGCTCTGTGACTCGTTGGCAGTTTACGATAGCACGCTAGGCGGTTAGAACGATCAATCCCGCGGCGACCACTTCTCATCGTCGGCCGTAATACGGACATGTGACGCGGATTGTGGGCGCCGGCGCCCAATCGAAGGAGAACACCTTCAGAGCAAAGTTTGCCGAGGTTCTTGGCGCGGGAGCTTTCATAAGATCCACAAAGCCACACAGCCACAGAGCACTACTCGTGATTCTGGAGGCCAAGCGCTATACGAAGCACAGGAGGGCGGGAGGAGCGTCCGGGGAGGACGACGTCCCGCCTACGCCGGGCGCGCAGGAGTAAACTGGAGCCTTGTTGCGGTTAGGGTTCTTGTACCGAATCCTGTTGGCTCTGGTCATCACTTGTGGGCCAACGACTCCTCAGGTGGTCACGCCTGGGGTCCAGGCCAAGATCGTCCCCATTTTCGAACGGGCGCGGGCTGCTGAACGGGCGCGTGATTTCGAGACGGCCGCTGCACTCTATGACGAGGTGCTACATTTAGCGCCTAGCGTCGCGGAAGTCTGGACGAACAAAGGGTTGGTGATGGTTGAGCTTGGGCGGCATCGTGACGCGCTTGCAGCGTTTGAGAAAGCCCGATCGCTGAAACCGGAATTGGTCGTGCCACATGTGTTTGCCGGCGCCGCGATGATTGAGACGGGGCGGCCGCGCGAAGCGATTCCGGTACTCGAGAGAGCGCTGCGGCTGGAACCAGGTAACACGAGAGCAACGTATGAACTCGCGCGAGCATTCATTGCCGTACAATCCTACGAACGCGCGATTCAGCTCCTTTCAACTCTCGATGGCGAGAATCCGAAGTTCCTACTCGGGCTGTCGTACCTGAACTGGAGTCGTGCTGCGGCAATGCAGCTTGTCTCTGAGAACTCGCCGTATGGAGCCCTGATCAAAGCCGATGCAGCCGCGGTGGCCGGATTCCTGGAGGCCGCGGCGACAGCTTATCGCGACGCGATCGGCCGGCTCAGCGCCACCGAGCGCGTCGAAATTCCTGTGCACCCGGAAACCTTTCGCATCCAAATGATCGGGTCGCAACCCGTCGTGACGTCGGCGGGGGAGGCGGCGAGTTTATGGATCAGCGGCAAATATACGGAGGCCCTGAATGCCGCGAAGCTGCGACTACGACGGGGCCCGGATTCGCGCTCCTTGTTTTGGCTCTCGTTAAGCTGCCGTGCGCTGGCACGTGAGACTCTCGCGCGCGCAGTCGAGGAACACCCAGATTCTGCTCGCACACACTTGATCCTTGCCGAGATGGCTCGGGATGACAACGATCAGGAGCGGGCGACGGCGGAGTTCGAGAAGGCAGTCGCAGCCGATGCCGCGAATCCAGAGGTGTGGCTCCTGTATGTTCGGCATCTGAGAACGATCCGAAGCAACCACTTGCTGTTGACGGCTCGAGATGCGGCGCAGAGATTCCCGAATCACATTACGATTCAGTGCGAGTTCGGCAATGCGCTGCTGAAATCACAACGGCCGAAGGAAGCGCTGCCCGTGTTCCGAGCGGCTGTTGCCGCTAACCCTAAGCTAGCGGAGGCGCATGCCGGCTTGGCGGACGCAGAGGCAGCGTCCGGGAACTTCGATGCAGCAATCGCCGAAATGCGACAGGCGCTTCCGGCGGATTCGGACGGCGCCTATCACTATAGGATCGGCCGATGGTATCAAGAGATCGGCCGGAGTGAAGAGGCTCGTGCAGCCTTTGCAGAGACCGCGCGCATCAAGGCCAGAATTATGGAAAACCTTCAAATGAAATTCAGCAAGACGCTCGAGCGGTGAGTATCACGGTCCGGAGGGTTCGGGCTCGGCGGGGCTACGTTGCTCCTGCATGAGTGAGCGGAAGCGGTCGAATTCGGCCTTCGCTTTCTCGGCTTCTCCGAGACGGCGATAAACGTTGGCCAACTGGTAGTGATAATGCGAGTTGTTGCTGTCGATCGCAATCGCTTTTTCGAGTTCGGCACGCGCGGCTTTCAAATCGTTCAGCGCCGCGAGCGTCTTGCCGAGATGGAAGTGAGGCGGCGCCCATTGAGGCCGCGCCTGCGCCGCTCGTCGGTAATACAGCAGGGCTTCGGTCGTATTGTTCTCACGAGTAGCCCTGTATCCCAGCTGCAATAAGGGCCACGAACAATCCGTGCCTGCACAAAGTTCCAGCGCCTTGCGATAGCTCTTTTCCGCGTGCTCTTCGTTATCCATTCGCTCCTGCGCAAGCCCTAGTGCCGTCCAGGCCTTTACTGAACTCCCGTTGAGTTCGACCGCTCGCGACAGTTCGCGCAAAGCTTCGTTGAACCTGCGGAGATCAAAGAGGGTACGGCCGTGCGCATAGTGGAATTCCCAGTTCAAGGGCGCGAGTTGGACGGCTCTGGCGAAGGCCTTTTCGGCCTCCTGTGTCCAACCGTCGAGCGCATACACGGTGCCGAGGACGTTGTAGACCTCCGCGTGGTCGGGCTGCAGGCGAGCCGCTTGTTCCAGCGAAGCGATAGAGTCGTTCAAGCGATTCAATCGCATCTGGGCGACGGCCAGAAGCAGCAGGCCATCGATGGATCGCCTAATACGTAAGGCGGCTGAGGCGGAGCGCTCGGCTGCTTCGTATTGGCCTGCCTGCGTGTAGATCTGGGCAAGGATGAGATGGCCTTTTTCCCACCTCGGCATTGCCCGAAGCTGGTCGGAGATGAGCTGTTCGGCCTCTGTGAATCGCCGCGTCTTTAACAACTCGTTGAGACGAAGTTCGGCTTCCGGTGGTGGGACCTGAGCCGCGGCGAGCATCATTAACAGCACGCTACCCGCCGCGGATCGAACAGCGTTCATGAATCGATGTTAGTCAGAAGGTAAAGCGAGCCTGCAGCTGCATCTGCCGTTCCAGATTCGAGCGTCCCCAGAACGAGCCGAAGCCGACCGCTCGCCCACCTTGGATGCGAGGTGTATTCGTAATCGCCGTATCCGGGTTGTTCCATACGCTGCGGTTGAAAAGGTTCAATATGTCAGCGCGAATCTCCAGTCGTGTGTTTTCAGTTGTCCGGAAGCGCTTTGAAAATGCCAGGTCTTCGTTTTTGTACGGGAAGCCGCGGATATCGCCATACGTTCGGGCGGCATTGCCGACCGTGAAGGCGGCCGGGGCCTTGAACGCGTCCGCGTTGAATAGCCATCCCGCGCCGGGCCAGACATTCGCCAAATCGTTTGTGCGCGAGACACCTGGAACGATGTCGTACCGACCTCCGTTGTTGAAGAGCACGTTGCCGAGATTGTTCGGATAACTGATGCCAAGTGCGCCTCCGCTCGCATAATTGAGAATTCCGGAGATCTTCCAGCCGCTCGCGATGACTCTCGCCGCACGGTTGCTGACGTTCGTGGCGAACGGAAGCTCATAACCAAACGCAACTACCAGGTTGTGCGTCCGGTCTCCAGGTGTATTGCCGGCCGTTGCGAGTCCGCGTTCGAGCGACAGCTTGGTGGCGTCAGTGGATCCCGCGCCGCCCCATCCGAACGCATCATCCACGGTGGTGATGTTCTTTGACAGGGTGTACGAAACGAGAAAGTCGAGACCGTGGGAGTAGCGCTGCTGCGCCTTCACCTGAAGCGAGTTGTAATTACTCTCGCCGACGGTGGCTTGTGGATCGCCGATGCCCTGGAACTGTGGAAACGGCCGCAGCGCCTGGGCCACTGTGCCCTTGAAGCCCGGATATGGATATGGGACGCCGAACGCAGCCGCGTCCGCCGGGCTTTCGATCTGCTGCAGCAGCCTGTCCCCGAGCCTCAGCACGTCGAAGCTGTTCTGGTTGAGGTTCACGAAATTGCCGGTAATTAGCCGCGTGCCGCGGTTACCGACGTATGCGGCCTCAACGCTCAAGTTTTGCGTGAGTTGCCGTTGAATCGTGATGTTCCAGTTATAAATGCGCGGTAGTCTGCCGCTCTCACGACGGAAGACGTTAATGCCCTGGTTATTCAGCAGCGTAGGATCGAGGACCGGTGGAACGGCGTTCACGGGCGGAAAACCGGTGTCCAGTTGGAATTGAGACTGAGTCGCCTGGTTGATCAGCGGATACGTCGTTGTCACACTTCCGGACCCGACCGACTGAATAGGATCGAACGTGTTGACCTCAAGACGTCCATACACGATTCCATAGCCGCCGCGCAGCACCATCTTTTCATTCAATTGGTAGGCAACACCGATGCGAGGCCCGAAGTCCTTGTAATCCGTGTCAAGCCAGCTATTGCGGCCGACACGACCCGGCCCGTCTCCGAGGAAGCCCAACGCGCCCGGACGGTTGCCCGCTCCGGGGTTCGGTATGTCTGCGACAAACGACGAGATGCGATCGTACTTTTCGCTAAGCGGCAGATGAAGGTCATAACGCAGGCCGTAGTTTACTGTCAGGCGCGGCGTAACCTTCCATTCGTCCTGCGCGTAGAAAGCGTAGTCCGAGTAGCGGTAGGACATGTTCACAGGCGAATTTAAAGATGCAGTTCCGACTTCGCCCAGCAGAAAGCTGGCAAACGATGAACCGAGCAGAGCATAAGTGCCGGAACTGCCCGAGAGGTAGGGCAGCGAGGTTTGTGCAGGTGTGAAGTTCAATCCGCCGTATGCGCCATTACCTCCGAAGAAATTCGCCATGGATTTGCGATACTCGGCCCCGAACTTTAGTGTGTGGGAGTTGATCACTTTCGAAAACGAGTCGACGACAGTCGGAACGGTGTGGAACAGATGTTTCAGCTGGTGGGTTCCGAAGGGGCTCAACGGCGAACTGGGGAAATCGACAGACGGGAACCAGCCAGTGATCAGAGTGCCTTTGAGGCCGAGCTGCGCTTCAGGATTGAAACCGCGATCTGGAACACCGTCCGGGTTTTGATACCGGAGCAGGCCCACTGTGAAATGATTGATCGCCGTGGCTCCGAACGTGTAATCGTGATTGATGCGTACGATCTTTGAAGTGATCGTCTGGTCGCGAGCGGGATCAGCGGCGCCGAATGGAGTGGCTCCGTTGATCTTGTGGGTATGCATGTAATTGAACGATCCCGAGAGGTGACTCTTTGGGGATAGCTGATGGTCTATCTTGATGCTGAACACATGCTCGTCGCGTAGCGGGGTACCGGAAATTCCGAGGAGGTTATTTGCATCCAGGCCGGGAATGTTGGCTTGAGGGATGAAGCTCAAGATGTTCTTAGCCACTGTGCTTCGCAGGGGGATGCGGTTATTCGGGAAGGGATCGCGCACGACATAATTCTGTCCGTCTACCGTGACAGTCCGAGTCGTGGCGGGATCATAGACCTGTCCCTGCTGGATGGGCCGACCGAGAACATCGGTTCCGAGTATGTTGGGCTGCAGCAATGAGGAGAGATCGCCGTTGCGCCACTCGTCTCTTGGAACGCTGTAGAAGGTACGAGGGTTGTCGCGGGAGTAATACTGCTCGTAGGACGCGAACCAGAACGTTCTGTTGTGGCCGTCATAGATCTTCGGCAACACTACAGGGCCTCCGAGCGTGCCGCCGAAGTCGTGCCTGCGAAGTTTCTGCTTCGGCTCGCTTGCGGGGAGGTCTTTGTTCTTAGCATTCAAGAACTCGTTGCGCAGATACTCGTAGGCGCTGCCGTGCAGCCTGTTCGTGCCGGACTTGAGCGTGATGTTCATGATCGCTCCGCCGGCCTGCCCGTACTCGGCATTGAAGTTTGCCGTTTGCACGTTGATTTCCTGGATCGCATCCACGGACGGCTGTGCTTCGTTGAAAACTCCGGGAGTTGGATTCGTGCTAGACGCGCCATCAATACGGATCTCTTCAGAGAAGCTCTGGAGTCCGTTCTGACTCGTCACGGGCCAGCTTTGGTCACGGCTGACGGACGAGCCAGGGACGAGCCGGAGGAACGTCATGGGGTTTCGAAGAGCGCCGCTGAAATCCAGCGGGAGAGCCGATAGGTTCTCGGAACTGATTTGTGTCGAGACCTCAGCCGACTCGGTCCGAAGCATACTGGCGTCGGCGTGAACCTCCACCGTTTCCGATACCTCGCCGATGGACATGCGGACGTCCTGGTTCACAGTCTGCGTACCGCCAACGTTGATGCCGTTTTGAACGTACATCTTGAATCCCGACTGCTTTACCGACAGGTTGTATGTCGCCGCCGGTAGCTCCTGAAAGACGTACCTGCCGCTTTCCGTCGAGATTGTCTCGCGCACTGTGTTGGTTTCCGCGTTGGTGAGTATGACATGTGCCTTGGGAATGACGGCGCCACTCGTATCCGTAACGAGGCCGGTCATCGCTCCGCGGTCGCTCTGTCCCGAAAGTGTGACTGCAAAAGCGAGCACTGCAATCACGCTCGGAGTTGCGGAACCTAAATTCGATTTCATCTCGCCCCCTTCCTCGCGATCGTTTCAGGAGACCGATCGGCGGTAGGCGCAAATCGGCCGCAGTACTTAGAAGTGTGAGCGATTCTACTAGCTGTCCCACTGTTCTTCAAGGCTTAAAGTTATCGATGACGAGGCGGTAACGGTGATATGACTGTGTGTGACCGGCACTGGAGCTAACTGGAGCTAAGAAGTCAGGAGTCAGAAGTCAGAACTTGGGGCGCGGGGCAGGTCGGCACGTTGTGGTGTTCGGTAGCC
>DASQVJ010000161.1:0-2886 GCA_035640835.1 Bryobacteraceae bacterium | reverse complement strand
CGACGAAATCAACCTGACACTCGCCGAAGAAATGCGCCGCGACAGTTCGGTGCTGGTGTTTGGGGAAGATGTAGCCGATTGCAGCCGCGAGGAAAACCTGAGTGAGGTGAAGGGCAAGGGGGGAGTTTTCAAAGCCACCGCGGGACTGCAGATTCAGTTTGGGCCGCGCCGCTGCTTCAATACTCCAATTGCTGAGGCCTGCATCATCGGCAGAGCAATCGGGATGGGTACTCGCGGCCTCAAGCCGGTACCTGAGATTCAGTTCTTCGATTACATCTGGCCCGCGATGATGCAGATTCGCGATGAGCTAGCGAACATCCGTTGGCGGTCCAATAATGGCTTCTCCTGCCCAGTCGTAATCCGCGTGGCTATCGGTGGTTACCTGAACGGCGGTGCTGTTTATCACAGCCAGTGCGGCGAAGTAGCCTTCACCCACATACCAGGGTTGCGCGTCGTGATGCCCTCGAATGCGCTCGATGCTTGTGGACTCCTGCGCACCGCGATTCGGAGTGACGATCCGGTCTTGTTTCTCGAGCACAAGAAGCTTTACCGCGAGCCATACAACCGATCGCCGCATCCCGGGCCCGACTTCACGATTCCTTTCGGTGAGGCGAAGATCGTAAAGCCGGGAAGCACGCTGAGCATTATCACGTACGGCGCTTTGGTGCAGAAGTCCATGCAGGCGGCATTGCAAATCGAGCAAAGGAATGCTGGCGCAAGCGTCGAAGTGATCGATCTTCGAAGTTTGTCGCCGCTCGATTGGCAGGCAATCAAACAGTCCGTAGAGAAGACGAGCCGCGTGTTGGTGGCGCACGAGGACGCACTCTCGTGGGGCTATGGTGCCGAAATCTCAGCCCGCATTGCACGTGACCTGTTCAGCTCCCTGGATGCTCCCGTTGGACGTGTTGGAGCGCTCGACACGTGGGTCGGCTACCATCCGCAGCTCGAGAGCGAGATATTGCCGCAGGTGGATGACCTGGTCCGTGAAGCTGAGAAGATTCTGGCTTACTAGCCGGTCTCAACGCATATAATCGTGGTTTCTTTCGCCTCTCCGTGCCGTATCGGCGGAGTCGCTTCTCAAGGAGCTGCGCTTGAAATACGGAGTCAATACCTTCATCTGGACCGCTGTGTTTGACGAGTCGAATTTCGACTTGCTGCCAAAGGTCAAGGAACACGGATTCGACGGGGTCGAGGTTTCGATGTTTGATCCTGCGCGATTCCCCTCGCGATCCCTGAGGCAGGCTCTCGAGGAGAACGAACTCGAAGCTACCGTCTGCTCCGTGTTCACCGCGGGCTTAAGCTTGATCAGCCCGGAGCCCGAGGTTCGGGCGAAATCCTTACAGCACCTCGAGGACTGTGCAAAAGCAGCGGCAGACGCCAACGTACGAATGATCGCCGGACCGCTCTACTCGCCGGTCGGTTATCTTCCTGGACGGCGCCGGACGGCAGACGAGTGGCAACGGGCAGTTGAAGGCTACTCGAAAGCCGCCGAAACATTTGCGTCCAATCGTGTAACTCTGGCCATCGAGCCCTTGAATCGCTTCGAGACCTACTTCCTGAATACGGCCGATGACGCGGCGCGTCTTTGCGATGAGGTGAATCATCCCCGAGTCGGTGTTCTCTTCGACACCTTTCACGCCAACATCGAGGAGAAGAACATCGCCGATGGTTATCGCAAGGTGGGCAGGCATCTGAAGCACGTCCACACGTGTGAAAACGATCGAGGAATCCCGGGCAGCGGTCACGTGGATTGGAAGGGCGTGTTTCAAGCCCTTTCCGACGTGGAATACGACGGTTGGCTAACGATTGAAAGCTTCGGCTTCGCTTTAGGCGAGCTCTCGGCTGCTGCTTCCATCTGGAGAGACATCGCACCCACCCCCGAGTCCATCGCCTGGGAAGGTATCAAGTTCCTGAAGGAGAGTTTCGAATGATGAAGACAGTCGCACTGCTGCTTGCTTTGGCGGCCAGCTCTCTCGCCGCTCCGAAGATTGTGCTGGTGGCTGGAACGCCGAGCCATCCTGCCGGAGAGCATGAGTTCAATGCGGGCGTAACGATCCTGGCAAAGCTGCTGAGCCAGAACGACGTCGAACCCGTCATCGTTCGTGGCGGCTGGCCCGAGGACGTGAAGGTGTTTGATGACGCGAAGTCCATCGTCTTCTACATGGATGGTGGCGCCAAGCATCCTGTGATCCAGGAAGATCGCTTGAGCATCCTGCAGAAACTCATGGACAAGGGCGTTGGAATCGCGTGCTTGCACTACGCCGTGGAAGTCCCGAAGGACAAAGGGGGCCCTGAGTTCCTGAAGTGGATCGGCGGCTACTACGAGACGGGTTACTCGACCAATCCGCACAACACGGCACTCGTGCACCTCGAGACGCCAAATCACCCGATCTCAAGGGGCGTCAAAGACTTCGAGATCAACGATGAGTGGTATTACCGGATCCGCTTCGCCGAACCAGCGGACAAACGCGTTACCCCGATACTTACCACCATGCTTCCCAAGGACGCACCCAACAAGGAGGTCGTCGCCTGGGTGCGTGAACGTGAAGACAAGGGCCGAGGCTTCGGTTTCACCGGCGCCCATTGGCACAAGAATTGGGCAAATGCGGACTTCCGGCGCCTGGTGACGAACGCGATTCTTTGGACCGCCAAAGTCAACGTGCCGAAGAACGGAGCGAAGGTCGACATCGACCCTGTCGATCTCGAGAAGAACCTCGACCCCGGCAAGAAGCCCCGCACCAAACCGGTTTAGCTTGCCGGTTTCAAGATGAGCAGAAGGTCCTTAGCGTCCACGGTTTGGCCTACGTTGACGAGCTTCTCCTCCACTATTCCCGCGACGGGTGCGTAGATCGTTGTCTGCATCTTCATGGCTTCGAGCACCGCGAG
>DASQVJ010000160.1:0-5131 GCA_035640835.1 Bryobacteraceae bacterium | reverse complement strand
CCTCGAAAAGGCGATACGAGCGTTCTTCGAAGACGTCGAGGCCAAGAAGTATAAGGTCCATGTACGTGTGTTCCTGAGCCGGTATCGAGGGTACGCGCGCTGTCCCGACTGCAACGGCTCGCGTTTGCGTAAGGAAGCGCTCTACATACGGGTTGGGGATCGGACGATTGCTGAGGTCGTGCGCATGAACATCGCGCAGGTCATGCAGTTCTTTCAGGGTCTTGAGATGACGCCTGAAGAATCGGCGATTGCAGATAAGATCCTGATCGAGATCCGGCAGCGGCTGAAGTTCCTCAATGATGTAGGACTGCACTACCTGACGCTCGACCGGCTGTCTTCGACGTTGTCGGGCGGAGAGGCACAACGCATCACACTTGCAACATGTCTCGGGTCTCGCCTGGTGGGTGCGTGTTACGTGCTCGATGAGCCATCGATCGGATTGCACAGCCGTGACACGGGCAGGCTCATTCGAATTCTCGAAGAGCTGCGGAATCTCGGGAACACGATCGTGGTGGTTGAGCATGATCCCGACGTGATGCGCGCGGCGGACTACATCCTCGACTTGGGCCCGGGCGCCGGCGAGCAGGGTGGCGAAGTCTTGTTCGGTGGGCCTCTGAGCGCGCTGCTCAGTGATGGCAAACGATCGCTGACGTCGAAGTACCTGCGAGGTGAAACGAGTGCCGCGAGGATTCGCAAGAGACGAACCGGGAGCAAGAGGCGCTCCCTCAAGATCGTCGGTGCGCGCGCCAACAACCTCAAGAACGTCGACGTGGAGATTCCGCTCGATCGGATGGTCGTCGTGACGGGCGTGTCAGGCTCCGGCAAATCGACACTTGTGCACGAGGTGCTCTACAAGGCCCTTTGCGCGAATAAGAAAGAACCAGAAGCGGACGCCGAGTCGGGCAGTGAGCGAATCCTTTGCAAGCGTGTCGAGAGGTCAGAGCTATTGACCGAGACGGTGCTGGTGGACCAGTCGCCCATCGGGCGGACTCCGCGTTCAAACCCGGTCACTTACATAAAGGCGTTCGACATCATCCGCGATCTGTTCGCATCGACGCCGGAGGCAGAGCGTCGCGGGTACACATCGGGCCATTTCTCTTTCAACATCCCCGGAGGGCGCTGCGAGACCTGCCAGGGCGACGGGACCGTCACGGTCGAGATGCAGTTCCTCGCTGACGTGGAACTGGTTTGCGAGGAATGCAAAGGCACGCGGTACAAGAGCGGAATACTCGAAGTGCGCTACAAGGCTCTGAACATCCATGAAGTCCTCCAGCTCACCGTGCGCGAGGCGCTCTCGTTTTTCCATGACACTCCGAGGCTGGCGCAAAAGCTGAAGGTGCTGCAGGATGTCGGATTGGGGTACCTGCGGCTTGGGCAATCGGCGACAACGCTCTCGGGCGGCGAGGCTCAGCGGGTGAAGCTGGCAGCGCACCTGGCGCAGACATCGTGCAAAGGAACGCTGTTCATCTTCGACGAGCCCACGACAGGCCTGCACTTCGACGACATCACCAAGCTGCTGGATGCATTCGACCGCCTGGTCGAGAACGGGGCGAGCTTGCTCATTATCGAGCACAACATGGATGTGATCCAGAGCGCCGACTGGATCATCGACCTCGGTCCGGAGGGTGGGTCCGAAGGCGGCCGGATCGTTGCGCAAGGCACGCCGGAACAGGTCGCTGAAGTTCCGGAGTCGTACACCGGCCAGTTTCTTCGGAGCGCGCTCAATTTAACGCAGAAGACAGCTTAACCGCGTAACCACACCACAGTCCTGTGGGTCTACAATGTTTTTTAGGAGGCAGTGGCTGTGGCACCAATGGTCGAGACCCAACCAGGTTTGACCACCGCGCGTGCGCCCTTTATCGAGGCGGCGCAGCAGAGTGGCCAGATTTACATCCATCAACCGTACGAGCTGTATTCGGATGAGAACCACGAGACGTGGCGCCAGCTTTACGCGAGGATGCAGCCCCTTTGGCGTCGCTATGCCAACGACCGCTTTTTGCAGGGCGTAGAGAGCCTCGCATTTCGACCAGACCGCGTTCCCAGGCTGACCGACGTGAATCGCTTTCTTGAACCTCTCACCGGGTTCCAGGCAAAAGCCGTGAGCGGCTACGTTCCCGCCTTCACTTTCTTCGATTGCCTTCGCAATCGCGAGTTCCCCACCACGATCACGATCCGGGCGCTCGACAGCCTGGATTATCTGCCCGAACCGGACATCTTCCACGATATTGCCGGCCACGTGCCCATGCACACCGACAAAGCGTTCGCCGATACCCTGGTGCGCTTCGGTGAGTGCGCGCATACGGCCGCCGAGATAGCGGCAGAGATCCGGGACCCCGTGCGGCAGACCAGCGTGCTCACAAGCATTCTGAGAGCTATGGCGCGCTTTTTCTGGTTCACAGTTGAGTTCGGGCTGATGCGGGGAAAGGATGGGCTGAAGGTCTACGGCAGCGGTCTGCTGAGCTCACACGGAGAGATCAGTCACTCGATCGAGTCACCGGAAGTGCAACGGTTTCCGATCCAGCTCGAATGGGCGATCAACCAGGCTTTCGAGATCGACCACTATCAGCCCTTGCTGTTCGTGGTCGATTCGTTCGATCACCTGTTCGACCTGGTTGGACAACTCGAGCGCTGGATGAGGGAAGGCCGATTGAGCAATGTGGCTCCGGGAGAGCCGGCGCTCAGCGAAGCCGATGTCGCCAGCTTCCTCGAAGCAACGATTCGGAACTAGGCTCCGACTAGGATTTCAGTTCCGCCCAGGGATCGTACGTTCCGATACTCCAAATGTGACCTTCGAGGTCACGGCAAGTGAAGCCACGGCCGCCGTAGTCTTCGTCTTTGATCGGAATCAGGATCTCGGTACCTGCGTCCTTGACACGCTGGTACACCACATCCGCGTCTTCCACGACAAGATAGGACGTTTGTGTCTCGGCGCCGCCAATCTCATCGGGCTGTTTCATAAGCTTCCCAAATTCGTTCTTGTTCACGCTCCCGAGCATCAACATTCCGCCTCTCAGCAGCAGCTGGGCGTGGACGATGGTTCCGTTCTCACCAGGGACAACCTCATGCTTCTGAAAGCCAAAGACCTTACAGAGCCAATCGATTGCCGCTGGTGCATTGCGATAACGCAGGCATGGAATCACGGTGCTTTTGGTCGCGACTGCAGTTGGGGACATAGGTTCCTCCTAGGGCTGAGTATGGAGCAGATGCCGAAGGCCAGTATTGGAAAAATCGGAAATGCTAGTCGAGAACGACGTGGTTGGTCCACTGACTTCGTCCGGTGAGGTAGGCATTGGGATTGACGCCGGAGAAAGCTCGGAACTCGTTTACGAAATGAGATTGGTCGTAGTAGCCGGTCGATAGAGCGAGTTGTGCCCAATCCACATCGCGGCCTTGGTGGATCGCCTGCAGCGCGGCGTGAAACCGTCTCAGGCGGCAATACACTTTCGGAGTGACACCAACCTGCTCGCGGAAGACTTGGGCGAACCGTCGAGAGCTGAGACCAACGGTCCGGCTTACCTCAGCGATGCTTTCGAGGTGGGGCACGTGTTGGAACTTTTCAATCGCGAAGCGTACCGCACGGTTGCTCTCGGGCTCGGGACAGATGCGAGTTGCCAGGTGCCGCTCGAGGACTCGCAAGCGTTCCTGACCCGAAGGCACGGACTTCAATTGGTCACGCAGCGTTTCTACGCCTGTGCCCCACACGTCTGAGAGGTCAACCTCTTGATGGCTGACCACATCGGCCGGCACTCCAAGGATGAATGGCGCAGCTCCTGGCCAGAACTGTGCGCCGACGATGCACTCGAGGGATGAGGTGTTGATGATGACGTACTCGGTGTGAACACCGGTCACGAGCGAGTGGGACAACTGCTCAGGTGCAGCGTCCGGGGCGTGGTTCGGCCAGTGAGGGAGCTTGTCGTGGCTGAGACAGAGAATAATCTGAACAGCGCCATTCGGCAGCACTCGCTCACGCCGGTGGCTGACCTGGTAATTCTCGCAATACCAAAGAATCTGGACGTAGCGGCTGAGGGGTCCCGAGGGCGAGTGCTCGAGGTAGATCATAGCTCGCTAGGCGTGCTCAAGCACCGTCGAGGTTGTTTGCTGGATGGCCTCGATGGCGAGTTGGTTCTCCTCGTCTGTCCCAGTGGAGATGCGAACACAGTGTGGTAGTCCGAACGCTGCCAGGGGACGGATGATGATGCCGCGGCGAAGGAGGTCGTCGGTGAAAGCCGCAGCCTGCTCGGCGGTATCGAACTCGACCATCACGAAGTTGGCGTCGGACGGGACGACTTTGAGTCCCAGTTCGCGCAGGCTGTTGGTGAGGAGGCGAAGACCTCTGGCGTTCAGCTCAAGGGTCCGGTGCAGGAACTCTTTGTCGGCAAGCGCGCCGGCTCCGGCGGCAACTGCAACTGTTCCGGGTTCAAACGGCAGTTTCACTTTGAACAGATTTCGGATGAGCTCTTCGTGAGCAAAGCCGTATCCGATGCGCAGACCCGCTAAGCCGTACACCTTCGAGAAGGTGCGCAATGTGATTACGTTGTCGTATCGATAGTGCATGGAGTCCGGATAGCGGGGGTTGTCCTTGGCATATTCGAAGTACGCTTCATCCAGGATGATGAGGACACGCTCGGGGACGTGTTTGTAGAAGGCGTCGAACTCCTGCTTGGTAAAGATGGTGCCGGTGGGGTTATTGGGATTCGCGAGGTAGATGATTTTAGTGCGGTCCGTAATGGCTGCGGCGAGCGCGGGAAGGTCGTACTTCCAGTCGGCGTAGGGCACGGTGCGATACGGGACGCCGCGGCCTTTGGCGAGCACCTGGAAGCCCGTGAAGGCAGCCTCGGTGGTGAGCACCTCGTCGTCATCACACAAGAACGTTCGGATGATGTTCGACATGATGCTTTCCGAGCCGCTGCCGAGGATTACGTTCTCAACGCGAAGCTCGTACGCATCGGCCATCAGGTGACGGAGTCGAAGGCCCGGGTCGGGGTAGAGGTTCAGGTTGACAAGGCCTTTGCGAACCTCTTCGATCGCCATGGGCGACGAGCCCAGAGGGTTCTCGTTCGAGGCTAGCTTGATCGCTCGGGAAAGCCCGTATTCCCGTTTGACTTCTTCTATGCTGCGACCGGGTTGATAA